>JAYTHH010000555.1:0-7510 GCA_043732745.1 Rhodospirillales bacterium | reverse complement strand
GTGTTGGCCACCGCACTGGCGCTCGCCAAGAGCATCGGCAAGCAACCGGTCATCTCGGGCATCTGCGACGGCTTCATCGGCAACCGCATCTTCTCCGTCTGGCGCAAGCAATGCGATTTCGCGCTGGAGGACGGCGCCCTGCCGCATGAGGTCGATCGCGCGCTGGAATCCTGGGGCATGGCGATGGGCCCCTACGCCGTGGCCGATCTCGCTGGGCTCGACATCGGCTGGGCGCAGCGCAAGCGTCTGGCCCCCACCCGCGATCCCGCCGCACGCTACGTGCCGATCGCCGATTGGATCGCCGAGCGCGGCCGGTTCGGCCAAAAGACCGGCGCCGGCTACTACCTCCATCGCGACGGCAAGCGCGAGATCGACCCTGAGATCACCGCCCTGGTCGAGCGCGCCTCCGACGAACGCGGCCTAGTGCGCAAGCCCGTGCCGGCCGAGCGTATCCAGATGCGCGTGCTCGCCGCCATGGCCAACGAGGGCGCGAAAATCCTCGACGAGGGGATCACCGCGCGACCCTCCGACATCGACGTGGTGCTGGTGCACGGCTACGGCTTCCCAAGCTGGCGGGGCGGCCCCATGCAGGCCGCCGACGAAGCCGGTCTCGACACCATCCTCGCCACGGTTCAGGCGATGCACGCCGAAAGCGGTCCCGGCTGGGAGCCGGCGCCGCTGCTGGAACGGCTTGTGGCTGAGAAGCGCGGCTTCGCATCGCTGAATGGCTGATGCGGAAAACCCGATCGGCGGCGTGCTATCGCCGATCGTGGCGGGGCTAATCGCCATCCTGGCCGGCTATTCCGGCTCGGTGGTGATCATCTTCCAGGCGGCCCAGGCCGCGCATCTGCCGCCGGAACTGCTCTCGTCGTGGATCTGGGCGATCTCGCTCGGCTGCGGCGTGGCCGGCATTGTGCTCAGCCTCGGGTTTCGTGTGCCCATCTCGGTGGCGTGGTCAACACCCGGCGCCGCACTTCTGGTAATCTCGCTGCCGAGCGTTGCGTATCCGGAGGCGATCGGCGCATTCGTCGTGTCCGGCCTGATTATCCTGGTCCTGGCGACCACGGGGCTTTTCGACAGCGTGATGCGCCACGTGCCGGCTTCCATCGCAGCAGCCATGCTGGCCGGAATCCTGTTCCGCTTCGGCGCCGAAACCTGGCTGTCGCTGGGCCGCCAGCCTTTGCTGGTGGGCGTGATGCTGGCGGTCTATCTGGTGGGACGCCGCCTGGTGCCGCGCTTCGCCATCAGTTTCGTACTCGTCGCTGGCATCACGCTGGCGGCGCTTCGTGGCCAGACCGATTTCAGCGCCGTGCATGTCGCACTCGCCGTCCCTGTCCTGACGATACCGACGTTCTCGCTCTACGCCGCCATCAACATCGCTGTCCCACTCACGCTGGTGGCGATCACCGGCCAATATCTGCCCGGCCTCGCGGTGCTACGAACCGCCGGATACGACGTGCCAGCCCGCGCGCTGGTCAGCACCATCGGCGGCGTCTCGCTGCTGCTCGCACCCTTCGGCTGCCACGGCATCACAACGGCCGCCATCACCGCCGCCATCATCGCTGGCCCCGAAGCGCATCCGGACCGCACAAGGCGATGGCGCGCAGGCGTCGCCATGGGCGTGTTCTACCTCATCATCGCCGTGTTCGGCGCCACTTTGGCCGCCCTCTTCGCCGCCCTGCCGCGAGAGCTGATCGCCGCCATCGCCGGCCTGGCCCTGCTCGGCGCCATCATGGGCGGCCTGACCGCGGCGTTGGGCGACCCGCATGAGCGCGACGCAGCGATGATCACCTTCCTTTGCACCGCCTCGGGCATGACACTGGCAGGCCTCGGCGCCCCATTCTGGGGACTGGTATTCGGCTTGCTCGCCCAGATCGTTCTAAGACCAAGGATGAGACAATGACCCGCGAAGCCGCCCTCGCCCATGCCGCCGCCCATTTCGACAGCAACGCGTTTCGCGACAAGCTGGCCGAGCTGGTTGCCATTCCCAGCTCATCGCAGGACCCCCAGCGCCGGCCGGACGTGCAACGCTATCTCGGCGAGGCGATCCAGCCATGGCTGGAACGCCTTGACTTCAAGGTCGAGATCCATCCCAACCCGATCGAAGGCTCCGGCCCGATCCTGGTCGGCACGCGCATCGAAGATCCATCGCTGCCCACGATCCTGACCTACGGCCACGGCGACACCGTGCGCGGGCTGGAGGACCAGTGGGACGAAGGGCTGAACCCTTGGGTGCTGAACGAGATCGGCGATCACTGGTACGGCCGCGGCACCGCCGACAACAAGGGCCAGCACGCCACCGTCATCACGGCGCTGGAAATCGTCCTCCAGACGCGCAGAAAGCTCGGCTTCAACGTCAAGATGCTCCTGGAAATGAGCGAGGAGCGCGGTTCCATCGGCCTGCGCGAATTCGTAAAACAGAACGCCGCCCTCCTCGCCGCCGACGCGCTGATCGCCAGCGACGGCCCGCGCGTGACGCCCGATACCCCCACCATCACCAGCGGATCCCGCGGCGCCTACCGCTTCGATCTCGTGATGCGCGAGCGCCCCGGCGGCGTGCACAGCGGCAACTGGGGCGGTATGACCACCGACCCCGCCATTGTGCTCGCTCACGCCATCGCCAGCATCGCCGACCGGAACGGCCGCATCCTCGTGCGCGATCTTGTCCCGCCGAACGGGCTGTCCAACTCGGTGCGCGACGTGCTGGCCGGGCTGGAACTCCAGAGCGAGGAATCGGCCACCATCAACCCCAACTGGGGCGAGCCCGGCCTGTCGGCCGCCGAGAAGATCTATGGCTGGACCAGCTTCATCGTGCTGGCCATGCTGTCCGGAAGGCCAGAGGCCCCCGTCAACGCCGTGGCGCCGGATGCCCGCGCCGTCTGCCAGCTTCGCTACACCGTCGATTGCGACCCGGCCACCTTCGCCGCCGCCATCCGCCGGCATCTCGATGCGGCCGGTTTCCACGAGATCGCCATCGAGAACACCGGCACCGGCGGCTTCGGCGCCAGCCGCACCGACCCGTCCAACCCATGGGTGCAGCGCACCTTGGCCAGCATGGAGCGCACGCTCGGCAAAAAGGTGCAGATCATCCCGAACGGCGGCGGCGGGTTGCCCGGCGACATGATGGTTGAATTCCTAGGCGTGCCGCTGGTGTGGATCCCGCTCAGCTATAACGGCTGCAAGCAGCACGGGCCGAACGAGCACTTCCTGAAGCCGGCGGCGCGCGAGGGCGTGCTGGCCTATACCGGCATCTGGTGGGATGTGGGAGACCTTTAACCGGCGCTCGCGGACCCCAATTCTAGCCGGCGCTAAACAGCACAGGAACGGTCTCGTCCAATGCTCCGAAAATCCGCCTCCCTCCTCGTCTTGCTGCTGCCCGCCGCCTGCGCGATCGCCCCGCCATCCGGGCCGAGCGTGCTGGCGGTGCCGGGCGCCAACAAGGATCTCGCAACGTTCGAGCAGGATGAGGTGAGCTGCCGAAACTACGCGCAGTGGCGAATAGGGTCGCAGTCGCCGAGCGGTGTGTCCGGCCAGAGCACCGTAAATGGAGCCGTCGTCGGAACCCTCCTGGGCGCGGCGGCCGGAGCCGCGATCGGCGCCGCCACCGGCAATGTGGGCGCGGGCGCTGCCATCGGCGGCGGCTCCGGCCTGCTGCTGGGCAGCAGCATCGGCGCCAGCAACGGCGACTATGCCGGTGGCGACCTGCAGCGACTGTATGATTTCGGATATATCCAATGCATGACCGCCAAGGGCGACACCGTGCAGACCGCCCAGGAGGTGCCGAGCTGGCAGCCGGGTTATGGCTACCCCAGTCAGTATTATTATCCGGATTATTATTCCGCCCCCTACGATCCGGCGCCTTATGGATACGGCTATCCCCCGCCCTTCGTCGCCACGTTCGGATCCGGGGGCGGCTATTACGGTGGCGGCGGATACTATGGTGGTGGTGGCTACTATGGGCACAGAGGCGGCTGGTACAGACGCCGCTGAAACCCGTAGGCTGGGCGCAGCCCTCCATTCCCCGATCCGGGACGGCGGGTTGCATCCACCCACGGATTTGAGGCCCAAGCATGGTCCACTGGCTGTACTACCTGTCCGACATCCAGGTCGTGTTGCTTTTCGCAAGCTTCATTGTCACGGCCGTCGTCCTGGTTCCGCGTCAGCTCCGTCGCATGGCCCGGATGAAACCCGACAACGACGCCGCCGACTGCACGGTGCGGGCTAGCGCCACGTTGATCACCACCTGCATCTTCGTGCTCAACTTCTCCCTCGTGCAGACCCAATCCGCCTTCAACAAGGTGGACCAGCAGGTGACGTCGGAGGCATCCAGCATCAACCAGCTCGACCGACTGCTGGTCCGCTACGGCGACCCCAAGCTGTTCCAATCGATCGGAAAATCCTCTAGCTCTTGAACGCCTCCATCCGCAGAGCGAGCTTCGTACCAAGCCACGCGGCATGGGCGGTGTGATCCGTCGGATCGTCGCCGGTCTCGGGGTGCAGCAGCACATCCAGCCCGTCTCGATTGAGCATCAGCCAGGGCGCCAAGGTGGCAAACAACGCCACCGAAAACGCGATCTGATACATCGGCTGGGTATGCGGCCCCACCGGTCGTGCATGCCAACGCCCCAGACGCGCCTCGGGGAACGCCTGCGCCACGGCATCGCGCAGCGCCGCCGCCTTGGCCTCCGTTACACTTGGCTCATAGTAGATATGCGCGTGATAGTCCGTGATATCGGAGATCTCGTGGGGCATCGTCCGTTCCCTGTTGCCGGAGCTGGCCACAACTATAGCCGAAAACGTCACCGAACGGCACTTGCTGGCCAGGCACGCAGCCGCTAGTCCGGTGAGGCAATGACCCAACACTTCAAGTGCCTTATCGTGGGCGCAGGGATCGTGGGACTCGCGCATGCGCTGGCCGCCCAGCGTGCTGGGCTCAAAACCGCCATAATCGACCGCGATGCCAGGGCCGCCGGTGCCTCGGTGCGAAATTTCGGCTTCATCACCGTCACCGGCCAGCAGGAAGGCCTCACCTGGCGCCACGCCATGCGCTCCCGCGATGTGTGGGCCGAAATCGCCTCGCAGGCGGGCATCGCCATCCACCATCGCGGCCTACCGATGTGCGCGCGCAGGCCCGAGGCGCTGACGGTATTGGAGGAATTCGCCGAGACCGGCATGGGCGATGGCTGCCGCATCCTCCGCGGAACCGATCTGTGGGACATCGGCGAGGGCCTACACGCCGATCTGGCAGGTGCGCTGTACAGCCCGCACGAGTTGCGCGTGGAGAGCCGCTTCGCCGTGGCCCAACTCACCGCCTGGCTGGCAGCCCAGGGCGTGACGTTTCTGCCGCGCACCGCAGCCCTCGCCGTCGAAACCGGCCGTGTGGACACGCCCGCAGGGAGGATCACCGCCGATCACATCGCGGTCTGCCCCGGTCCCGACCGGGTCACGCTCTACCCGGAGGTCATAGCGCGGCGTGGCATCACCCTATGCAAACTCCACATGCTGCGTGTGGCCGATCCGGGCTTTTCCATCAACGCCGCCGTGATGAGCGATCTCGGGCTGGTGCGCTATCTCGGCTATGCCGGCAGCGCCTCGCTGCCCGCCTTGCGCCACCGCCTCGAAGCCGAACAGCCCGAACATCTCGCCGACGGCATCCACCTCATTGCCGTGCAGGGGGCCGACGGCTCGCTGGTGGTGGGCGACATCCATCATTACGCCGACACGCCGGACCCGTTCCAGCCGCGCGCGGTGGACGACCGTATTCTGTCAGAGCTGTCCGCCACCATGGCGATCGACAACCCCGATGTCGTGGAGCGCTGGGTCGGCGTTTATCCCTCCGGCCCGGACACCGCATTCAGCGAACAACCGGCACCGGGCGTGCGCCTGGTGATGGTCACCTCCGGCACCGGCGCCAGCACGGCCTTCGCAATCGGCGAGGAGACCATCGCCGATCTGCTGGGACACCAGCCACCGCCTCACGCGTGATGGAGAACCAGATGACACAGATCCAGGCGGTGATCCTCGACTGGGCCGGCACCGTGGTGGACCACGGCTCGCGCGCCCCGATGGGCGCCTTCGTGCGCGCGTTCGCCGAATTCGGCGTCACCATCAGCATCGACGACGCCCGCGGACCGATGGGAATGGCCAAGCGCGACCACATCAAGGCGGTGGGCACAGCTCCAAACGTGGACGCCGGCTGGCAGGCGGCGCACGGGCGCTCGATGACCGAGAGCGATATCGACAAGGTGATGGCGGTGTTCGAGCCGATGAACGTGGGCTCGGTGGAGGCGCATGCGGATTTCATCCCCAGCGCGTTGCAGGCCCTGGCGCTGCTACGCCAGCGCGGCATTCGCGTCGGCGCCACCACCGGCTACACGCGCCCGATCATGAACGTGCTCATGCCGATCGCGGCCAATAGCGGCTATATCCCCGAGATCACCGTCTGCGCCGGCGACCTGCCGGAAGGCCGCCCGTCCCCACTGATGATGTGGCACGCGATGGCCTATATGGGGTTGTGGCCGGCCGAGACCGTGGTGAAGGTGGACGAAACCACCCCCGGCATCGGCGAGGGTTTGAACGCTGGCACCTGGACCGTGGGCCTGGCGCTCAGCGGCAACATGTGTGGGCTGTCGGCCGAGGAACTCGCGGCGCTGGACGAGGACGCGAAACACGAGATCCGGCTGAAGGCGACCAGCGCCTTCACCGAGGCCGGCGCCGATCTGGTAATCGACAGCCTGGCGCAACTGCCTTGGGCGATCATCCAGATCAACGCCTAGCTGGCGAACGGCAGAATGCCGGGGTAGCGCTACCCCACCCGCAACAACCGCACCCCCTCGGTCCGCAGCCACGACATCGCGGGACGGGTGAATGGCGTGATCTCATCCACCAACGCCCAGAAATGCGGGCCGTGGTTCATGTGCCGCAGATGCGCCACCTCATGCGCCGTTACGTAGTCCTGCACGAAAGGCGGCGCCATCACCAGGCGCCAGCTGAACGCCAGGTTCCGGTTGGACGCACAGCTTCCCCACCGGCTTGTGGTGTCCTTGATGGTGATCCGCGCGGGCCGGGAATTTGCCAGGACGGCCTTTTCAGCCACCAGGGCGGCGATGCTATGGCGCGCCTCGGCCTTCAGGAAATCCATCACCCGACGTGCCAGGAAAGCCGGATCGCCGGAGACGTGGATCTCGGCGCCATCAAGCCAGGCGCCGCCGCGGCCGCCCGGGCTGTACCGGATCAAGTGCGTCTCGCCATGCAGAGGCACCTCGGCGCCATCGGCGAACACCGTGGCACCCGGAAGTGCCGCCAGCCGCTCGCTCACCCAGGCCGCGTTGGTCATCAGCAAGGCCATGCCGGCGGTGCGGGCAGCGCGCTGCGGCAATGTGACCACCACGCCGCCCTCACGCGGATCGATGCGCAGGCTTATGCGGCGGGCGCGCGCACTTCTGCGCCACTCCACGCGGGTGGGCCCCCCAGGCAGCGTCAGGATTTCGGCATTGGCTGGGTCCATCAG
>JAYTHH010000554.1:0-2193 GCA_043732745.1 Rhodospirillales bacterium | reverse complement strand
CCCGGTTCAAGGCCCAGCATCGTGCAGGCGCCGAGATACACCGCCGGGTCGGGCTTATAGGCGTGCGGGATTTCCGAACCGAACACCATGTCCCAGGGTAGGCCGGAATGCTTGGCCAGATTGACCAGCAGCGCCACGTTGCCGTTGGACAGCGGCGCGATGATGTATCGGGTCTTCAGCCGCGTAAGACCGGAAACCGAATCCGGCCACGGCGTCAGCCGATGCCAGATGCGGTTGAGGTGGTCCAGATCGCCCTCAGACAGCCCGGCGATGCCGAACCGCACCAGCAGCGTCTCCAGCGATTCGCGGTGCAGCACGTCCAGAATGGTCCAAGGCCGCGCGCCTGTCCGCACCCGGTCCATCGATGGCTTGTAGGCCCCGCGCCAGGCATCGGCGAAGGCGGTCCAGTCGGCGGTGATGTCGCGTGCTGCGCCGAACGTCGCCATTTCGGCGACGACGCTGCTGCGCCAGTCCACCACCGAGCCGAACGTATCGAACAGGATCGCCTTGACGTCGTGCATGGGCCAGCCTCGCTGAACATCAGAGGCCGCATCAGGCTTCAGCGCTGCGGCTCCGTCAATGCAGGCGAGGGCAATGCAGGCGAAGGGGAAGCCGCCTGATGCGATGCAGCGTGGGGCGATGCAGCCGGGGGCGCCTTGCCAGTGGGCGTCTAAGGACCGTCGAACAAGTCAAAAAACTTGCGTAAGAATCCCGGCGTCAGCGCCGCCAGCGGGTTCACCGAGACCGAGGGATCATCGAGCCTGCCGCGCACGCTGTAGGTGGCGGCGAACAGCCCGCCGCCCTGTTCGGGCGCGAACAATCGTCCCAGCAGCGGCACGCGGCCCAGCAGCGAATTGAAGAAATACGCGGGAATCACGGTGCCTTCCATGTTGGTCGTCGAATTTGCCAGATCGATGCTGCCCTTGGCGGTGATCCCCAGCGAGGCGCTGTAGGCGCGCGCGTCGTACAACGTCAGCACCTCGCGGGCCATGCTGAAAGGTGCCACCATGCGGTTGAAGCCAAGGCCTGGCCCCTGCGCCAGCTCCACCAGCCCATATAGCGACATGCCCTGCAGGATACGCCCGATCGAAGGCGCGTTGCGGATGCGGAAATCGCTGATCTCGGCGGTGCCGCGCAGCGTTTGCGAATCGGCGGTGTCGGTGTAGCGCCCGGTCACGCTGAGACGACCGCCGACCATGGTCTGGATGACATCGAAGGTGCGCAGCAGCGCGCCGGCATCCTGCGCCTCTGCCGTCAGTCTGCGCCCACCCGGCACTGGCGTGACGCTGAGTGCAACCGTGCCGGTGCCCACGATCGCCGACAGCCGTGCTGAAGTCGTGAGCGTGCCGTCGTTCTCGACATGCGCCACCACCTGGCTGAGCGGCCGTCCTCCCGCCATCATCACCCGGCCGATCGTCACATCGGCGCGAAACGGTGGCGTGGTGGTGGGTTTCGCGCGGGCGGGGTCGGCCTCGGCCTTGCGGTCGAACTCGCCGGAGACGTCCAGCGAAGGTCCGTTGATGTTGGCGACGTAAGGCTGGCCGTCCCGCTCGGGGAGGCGCAGATCGCCGGTGATGTTGGTGTTCTTGCCCAGGATGAAGCGCTGGATGCGCACCAGATTGGGTCGCCCGTTGTTGGTATCGGCAGCCATCTGTATCGACAGGCCCGGCGCCTCGGCGCGGATGCGGTCGATGCCCGTCACCTTTCCAGCCCTGAGCAGCACATGCGCGTCCAGCGTGCCTGCGGCGCCTGCGGGCTTGCTCCAGGGCACCCTTCCGCCGGTGATGGCCGCGCGGGCGAGATCGCCGGTAACCTGCAGATCGCCGGTGGTATCGCGCCGATCGAAATAGTCAAGTTTCACGTCGACGGCGCCGGTCATCACGCCGTCGACGGGCGCGCCCAACCCCGCGAGAGTCTTCGCCGTGACGGTGGCGGCGACGCCGATCTTCTCAATCACCTGGCTTGGCCCGCCGGAGCGGAAGTCCATGTCGATGGACAATTTCGCAGGAATTGTCGCGATGTCGGCGGTCCCGCCGAGCTTCAGGGCGTCGTTGTTGACGGTGAAATTGAGCATCGCCTTGTCGATGTCGCGGCCGACGGCGATCCCGGTAAGGTGGCCGCCGGACAGCCTGCCGGTGGCGCGGATGGCCACCTTGTCGATGTCGAGGTCGTTCTTCAGCGGAAAATCGACGC
>JAYTHH010000553.1:0-7521 GCA_043732745.1 Rhodospirillales bacterium | reverse complement strand
GAGTAGCAATGCGAAGCTGCAAAACCGACACTAGCTTCGCAGCCATGATCTATCTTGCCGCCGCACTCATCAACTCCCGATGATTCTCAACACGCCCTGATACCAGCCTGCCTTTATGCGGACTCTTCCAGAATAAAGGCAGGCTGGTATCGCGCGCCGGGATGGCCGGCGGCGGCGCGCCAAAAACGAGAACATTGCCTTGACGGCTGCAACTCAGGGCACCTCCAGAGCTTAACAGGCATCGTTTCGATACTTGGAGGGGCCCATGCTTGGCGATACCGTGCTTGGCAATACCTGGACAATGGTCAAGGACAGCGTCTCCGGCTTCATCGACGATGACGCACTAAGCAATGGCGCCGCGATGGCGTTCTACGCCATCACCTCTCTGGCCCCGATCTTGTTGATCGTGGTGGCGGTGGCAGGCCTGGTGTTCGGCCACGACGCCGCGCAGGCGGCAATCTCGGTCCAACTTGCGGGGCTTATGGGCCAGCAAAGCGCCAACCTGCTTCAGACCGCCATCCAGAGCGCCGGGGTAAAAAGCTCCGGCATCGTGGCCAGTGTGGTCGGCGTCGTCACCTTGATCGCCACCGCTTCCGGTGTGTTCGGCCAGATGCAGGCGGCGCTGAACGCGATCTGGAAGGCCAAGCCGATTGGGGGCACAGTCTCCCGCCTGGTGCGTGCGCGCATTGCCAGCATGGGCCTGGTGGCGGCGCTGGGCTTCCTGCTGATGGTCTCGCTTGCCGTCAGCGCCGGCATCTCGGCGCTGGGGGATTTCATCAACGCCTATCTGCCTTTTGGCCAGATTATTCTATCTGTCGTCAACACCCTCGTCTCGTTCCTGCTGATCTCGGTGCTGTTTGGCGCAGTCTATAAAATTCTGCCGGATCGGAAAATGGAGTGGCGAGACGTGATGGTGGGGGCAGTGATCACTGCCGCCTTGTTCACCATCGGTAAATCATTGATCGGTTGGTATCTTGGCAGCAGCGCCGTCAGCTCAGCCTACGGTGCGGCCGGAGCGCTGATGATCGTGCTGCTATGGGTCTATTATTCGTCTGTGATCTTCCTGCTCGGCGCCGAATTCACCCGCGCCTACTCGCTGCGCCACGGCAGTCGGTCTGACATCAGCGACCCGGTGCTGGAAGCCAGCCTGTCGGACACACCCAAAGTTCTGCAGGAGCCGACCCAGGAGCGACTGGATGGAACCGCTCCGATGCCGGCGTCCGATCCGACAAGACGAATCTCCGCCCGCCCCGCGCCTAATCTGTCGGCCATGCGGCTTTCGGTGGTGGCGCTGCTGGCGCTGGCCGGCCTGACGTTTGCCTTCACCTGGCGCCGTGGGCCGTCCGACGTGATTTAGGGATTCAACGCCGCCATGAATTCCGACCATTCTCGCTTGCTCAACCCGCTGCCCGGCTGTTCCACGGGCTCTCCGGCGATCATGCGGCGGACCATGGCCAGCATAGGGGCGGAGAGCGTAATAGCGCCGAGCCGGAAGTCGCAGAACGCTGCATAGGTGGTTGGCACCCAGGCCTTCACCGATTCGAGCATCGCTTCGGCGTAAACGCGGATTTCGTATTGCGCGTGGGCGTCGGCACGCAACGACAGAAAACCGAGCAGATTGTGCAGGTCGGTCTTCCAGTACCATTGCGTGTAGGTGTTGAGCGTGAGGTTCATCCGCGCCAATTCCCGCGCCAGCCCTTGGCGGCTGGGATCGGCGGGAGTGCCGTCTTCGTTCTCGTTCAACATCTCGGCATAGTGATCATAGGTCTGCATGGCGTCTGACCGCAGCAGATCCATTACGCGGGCGGCGTCCTCACCCTCCAGCAGATTGCCACGGCCCTGGCGATTGATGGCGCTTTGGGCCGCGAGGTTCTCCGGGGCTGGCAGATAGAATTCACGATCCAGAATGGAATACCGCGCCGATATCTCGTTTACGTTGGCGGTGCGATGACGGATCCACTGCCTCGCCACGAAGATCGGTAGCTTCACGTGGTATTTGATCTCGCACATCTCGAACGGGGTGGAGTGGCGGTGGCGCATCAGGTAGCGGATGAGCCCGGCATCTTCCGACACCTTGCGGGTGCCGCGCCCATAGGATACCCGGGCTGCCTGCACAACGGCCGCATCGTCCCCCATATAGTCGATTACGCGGACGAAGCCGTGATCGAGCACCGGCATTGACCGGTAAAGCATCTCCTCCAACGCCGGCACGGTGGCTCGGCGCGTGGGGGCGGTCTGTTCGCGCAGGGCGTCGATCTCGGCCTGCTGGTCTGGGTTCAGGGTCATCAGCGAATTTAGCAAGCAAGCCGAGCCTGCACCAGTCACCAACACAAGCGAGGCTGAATTGACCGAACCCGCCATCTCCGTACGCAACCTGACCAAATCCTACGCCTCGGACTTCCAGGCGCTGTACCCGATCAGCCTTGACATCGCCCCGGGTGAGATATTCGCACTGCTCGGCCCCAACGGCGCCGGCAAGACCACGCTCATTTCAATCATCTGCGGCATCGTCAACCCCAGCTCCGGCCAGGTTCTCGCTTCCGGCCACGACGTCGTCACCGACTTCCGGGCCGCCCGCAACCTGATCGGGCTGGTGCCGCAGGAACTGAAGACCGACGCGTTCGAGACAGTGATTGACACCACCAGCTTCAGCCGCGGCCTTTTCGGCAAGCAGGCCGATCCCGCCCTGATCGAAAAGCTGCTCCGCGATCTGTCGCTGTGGGACAAGCGCGATGCGAAGATCATCACCCTGTCAGGTGGCATGAAGCGCCGCGTTATGATCGCCAAGGCGCTGTCGCACGAGCCGCGTATCCTCTTCCTCGATGAGCCGACCGCCGGCGTGGATGTCGAGCTCCGCCGGGACATGTGGGAGCTGGTCCGCAAGCTGCGTGACAGCGGCGTCACCATCTTCCTGACCACCCATTACATCGAGGAGGCCGAGGAGATGGCCGATCGAATCGGCGTCATCGACAATGGGAAACTTATCCTGGTCGAGGACAAGGCGACGCTGATGAACAAGCTCGGTAAATCCGAACTGCGCATCACCTTGCGTGAGCGCATCGACAGCATTCCCGAGCCTCTGGCACCCTTCAAGCTCGGTCTGTCCGAGGACGGAAACGACCTCACCTATACCTACGACGCGCAGGCCGAGGATAACGGCATCGGCAGCCTGATGCGCCAGCTCGATACGATGGGACTCGCCGTGAAGAACCTGCAAACCCATAAAAGTTCGCTTGAAGACATCTTCGTCAGCCTGGTGCACACGCCCCCGGTTCTCACGTCATGAACCTTTATGCCATCCGGGCCATCTACAGCTTCGAGATGAACCGTACGTTCCGAACCTTGCTGCAAAGCGTGGTTTCGCCGGTGATTTCCACCTCGCTGTATTTCGTGGTGTTCGGCGCCGCCATCGGCAGCCGTATGCAGGATGTGGGCGGCATCAGCTATGGCGCTTTCATCATCCCCGGCCTGGTCATGCTGTCGCTGCTGACGCAGAGCATCTCGAACGCGTCGTTCGCGATCTATTTCCCGAAATTCGTGGGCACGATCTACGAAATGCTGTCCGCCCCGGTGTCGGCGGCCGAGATCGTCATCGGCTATGTCGGCGCCGCCGCCACCAAATCGATCATCCTGGGGCTGATCATCCTCGCTACCGCCAGGCTGTTCGTCAGCTTCGAGATCGTCCATCCGGTCTGGATGGTGCTGCTCCTGGTGCTGACCGCCGTCACCTTCAGCCTGTTCGGCTTCGTTATCGGCATCTGGGCCGACAGCTTCGAGAAGCTCAACCTTATCCCACTGTTGGTTGTCACCCCGCTCACCTTTTTGGGCGGCAGCTTCTATTCGATCAACATGCTGCCGCCGGTCTGGCAGACCGTGACCCTGTTCAATCCGGTGGTCTATCTGCTGAGCGGCTTTCGTTGGAGCTTCTTCGGCACATCCGATATCAATTTCGGTGTCAGCCTGGGAATGACCTTCGTCTTCATGGCGCTTTGCCTGGCCGCGATCGCGTGGATCTTTGGAACCGGCTGGCGTCTGAAATCCTAGCGCAGAAGGGCCTTTGATATAACGGACCAAGGGCCTATATAAGGAGTGTGAGCATGCTTGCTGACTATGGTGATAAACGATGATTGGAATAAGCGTTGTGGACCCGGGGGCAGTACCCGGCGCCTCCACCAACATACACCTGGGATTGGCCCGCTAAGTGGACCAGGCGGTTTGGGGGCGACGCAGGTTCGACACGCGTGGTAAAGACTCATCTTTTGCCCGGCATGATACCGCCGTTATCGGGTCACTTTACAGGTGCCAATGACAATCATCGGACCTTTGCTGTCGCTGCATAAGCGATAAGCGCGGTTAGGGGGGCCCCGAGCAACAGAATGCCCCCCACTTCCGCCGACCCAGAAACTCGCCTGCGCTCTTCCAAGCAGCGTGAGGCCCCACTATGGAACCCCTATAAAATCGAGGGCCGAATGGACGAGACCGAGGACAGCGCGCCGGAAAGCCTCCTGCCGTATGACGAATGGACCGAAGAGGCGCTGCGCCATGTGATGGTGCGGGCCCTTCGTCATGCGGGCACGCATGGCCTTCCGGGTGAACATCATTTCTACATCACGTTCCGCACCGATCATCCCGGCACGGTCATCCCCGCCCGCCTGCGCGCGCAGTATCGGGAGGAAATGACGATCATCCTGCAGCACCAGTTCTGGGACCTGACGGTGGACGAGCAGGCCGGCCTGTTCAGCGTGGGACTGTCGTTCAACGGGGCTGGCTCCATGTTGCAGATTCCGCTCGCCGCGGTGACGCAGTTTGCCGACCCGCATGTAAAATACGGCCTGGCCTTCCGCGCCGAACATCACCCGGTCACGCCCGAGCCATCGCCGGAAGTGGAGCCTGAGCCGGACCCGGCGCCGGACAGCACGCCACAGGTGGTCAGCCTCGATGCGTTCCGCCGCCGCACCCCTGCCAAAGACGCCTGAGGCCGAGATGGAATCGCCATGAACGAGATGTCGCGCCCGGATAATTTCCTCTATGCGCCCATGTTCCCGCTGGGGCCGGACCAGACGCCCTACCGGAAGTTGGACATCAAGGGCATCAGCAGCATCGTGGTTGATGGCTACAATGTGCTGAAGGTCGCTCCAGAGGTGCTGAGCGAACTGGCGTTCCAGGCGTTCCACGATGTCTCGCACCTGCTGCGCCCGACGCATTTGGCGAGCCTGCGCGCCATCCTCGACGACCCCGAAGCGTCGTCCAATGACCGTTTCGTCGCCACCGATCTCCTTAAGAACGCCAATATCTCGGCCGGCGGCGTGCTGCCGATGTGCCAGGACACCGGCACCGCCATCGTGTTCGGCAAAAAGGGCCAGCGCGTCTGGGTGCAGGGCAACGAGGAGGAGGCGCTGAGCTGGGGCGTGCATCGGACCTACACCGAAACCAATCTGCGCTATTCGCAGATGGCGCCGCTTCCCATGTTCGACGAGGTCAACACCGGCAACAACCTGCCGGTGCAGTTCGACATTTCAGCCGCACCCGGTGAGGATCACGCCGACGAATTCCACCTGATGTTCGTGGCCAAGGGCGGCGGCTCCGCAAACAAGACGTTCCTGTTCCAGGAAACCCGCGCGATCCTGACGCCCACCAAGATTTTGCAGTTCCTTGAGACCAAGATGAAGACCTTGGGCACCTCGGCGTGCCCGCCCTACCATTTGTCAATTGTGATAGGTGGCACCTCAGCGGAGACCACGCTGAAGACCGTGAAGCTCGGCTCGACCAAGTGGCTCGACAACCTGCCCACATCCGGCTCGCGCGCGGGCCATGCGTTCCGCGATGTTGAGATGGAACAGCAGGTGCTGGAGCTGTCCCGCAAAACCGGAATCGGCGCGCAGTTCGGCGGCAAGTATTTCTGCCACGACGTTCGCGTTATCCGCCTGCCGCGCCACGGCGCCAGCCTGCCCGTGGGCATCGGCGTGTCCTGCTCGGCTGACCGCCAGATCAAGGCGAAGATCACGCCGGATGGTGTGTTTCTGGAGGCGTTGGAGACCGATCCGCACAAGTATCTACCTGAGACAACCGATACCGATCTTGGTGGGGACACCGTCAAGGTTGATCTTAACCGCCCGATGGCCGAGATTTTGGCGCAGTTGTCGCAATACACAGTGAAAACCCGCCTGGCGTTGACCGGCACGATGGTGGTGGCGCGCGATATCGCCCACGCCATGCTGAAGGAACGGCTGGATGCCGGGCAGGGGCTGCCGGAGTATTTCAAGAACCACCCGGTCTATTACGCCGGTCCCGCCAAGACGCCGGAAGGCTATGCCACCGGCAGTTTCGGCCCCACCACGGCCGGCCGGATGGACAGCTATGTGGCCGAATTCCAGGCCGCCGGAGGCTCCATGGTGATGCTGGCCAAGGGCAACCGCTCGCGCGCGGTCAAGGACAGCTGCAAGGCCAATGGCGGCTTCTACCTCGGCTCGGTCGGTGGCCCCGCCGCCCGGCTGGCGCAGGACTGCATCCGCAAGGTCGACGTGCTCGAATATCCGGAGCTTGGGATGGAGGCGATCTGGCGCATCGAGGTCGAAGACTTTCCCGCGTTCATCGTCATCGATGACAAGGGCCACGACTTCTACGAAGGGATCGCGTGAATGCGCTTCACCGTCGACCGTCTCGATCATCTGGTGCTGCATTGCCACGACATCGAGATCACCGCGTCCTGGTATCAGCGGGTGCTGGGCATGGACCGTGAGGAGTTCGGCGAGGGCGACCGCACAGCGCTGAAGTTTGGCGGCCAGAAGATCAATCTGCGCCCGGTGGATGCCTCGGTGCGCAACTGGCACACGTCGGACAAGGTGGCAGCAGGGTCCGCCGATCTGTGCTTCGTTACCGCGGTGCGACCGGAGGATGTGATCGAGCATTTTCGGATTTGCGGTGTGACGGTGGTGTTGGGGCCGGTCGCCAAGACAGGCGCGCTCGGGCCAATGACCTCGGTGTATTGCCGTGACCCCGACGGCAATCTCATCGAGATTGCCTCCTATCTCGCCGACTGACATTTGACCCTCCTTGCGTCGGACTTCGATTTCGAGCTGCCACTGGACCGGATTGCCCATCAGCCCGCACGCCCGCGGGACAGCGCGCGGATGCTGCATGTGGGTGGTCGCCTTCATGATCATGTCGTGTCCGACTTGCCGTCACTGCTGCGACAGGGCGACGTGCTGGTGTCCAACGATACGCGGGTGATCCCGGCCCAACTTTCGGCGATGCGCGGTGCCGCGCGGATCGGCATCACGCTGGACCGCCCGCGCGCCGATGGCACCTGGATGGCGCTGGCCCGCAACGCGCGCCGGCTGCGGGTTGGCGACACGCTGGATTTCGACGGCGCTACCGCGTTTCAGGCACAGGTTGTGGCCGCACCCGAGGATGGCGCGGTGGTCTTGCGCTTTAACCGTGAAGGCCAAGCCTTTGACGACGCCCTGCGCCGTGCCGGTGCGTTGGCCCTGCCGCCATATATCGACCGACCGACCGGCCCCA
>JAYTHH010000552.1:0-7574 GCA_043732745.1 Rhodospirillales bacterium | reverse complement strand
GGCCGGTGCCGAAATCGTCGATCGCGCAGTTGATGCCGCGTGCACGCAAGGCGCCGAGCGTGGCGGCCGCGCCCGCCGTGTCCGCGATGGCCTGGCTTTCAGTGATTTCAGCCACCAGGGCCGAGGGCGGCAGGCCGGCGTGACGCAGCGCCAGGTCCAGTTGCGCGGGCAGCCTGGTATCCGAGAGCAGGGAAGAGGCGAAATTGACCGCCACCGTCACCCAGGGTGCGTGTCGCCGCAGCTCCGCACAGGCCTGCAGCGCCTGATCAAGGATCAGCGCTGTCACCTCGGCGATCAGCCCCTCCCGCTCTGCAAGCGGGATGAAGGTGTCGGGAGAGACGGTGCCGAGGCTCAAACTGTCCCATCGCGCCAGCGCCTCCACCCCCATGAGGGCGCCGGTGCTCAAGGCGATTTTGGGCTGAAAGGCCGCCGAGATCTCTCCATTCGCCAACGCCTGCTGCAGCAGCGCGCGCGGCGCGTGTATGAGCCCGTGAGGCAGTTCGGTGGGCGGTACCGTGGTGCTGTATGCGTTCTGCATGATAGGCCGATGGTGATCCCTGCGTTGATCACAGAATGTTCAATGCAGGTTAATGCATCATGAAGATCGCGATGCTTTGGCGAAACGACGGCGAAAATCGCTTCCCGCCGTCGTTGTGTTCGTGCTGCATTGCGAAATCGATGGATCGTGGGCAACCTTTCCTGCCCATGGCATGCGCCAAAGCGACCCAAACCAAGCCAGATAGGCCCCGATGGACGCCGCCCCCTCCGTATTGCCTGATGCCATCGACCCGCAGGCCTTCTCCGATGCGGCGCCGGTCTTCACCCATGACCAGATCCTGCGCGTGGTGGTGGGTATCCTGCTCTGCATCCTGCTCGCCGCTATCGACCAGACCGTGGTGGTCCCCGCGGTGCCGTCGATCGCGGCCGATCTCAACGGATTCAGCCACCTGTCCTGGATCGTCACCGCCTATCTGCTAACATCGACCGTCGCCACGCCGATCTACGGCAAGCTGTCCGACATCTACGGCCGGCGGGCGCTGCTGCTGCCCGCCATCGTGCTGTTCGTGGTTGCGTCCATGCTCTGCGGCTTCGCCCAGAACCTTATGCAGTTGATCATAGCGCGCGCGCTGCAGGGCCTTGGCGGCGCCGGCCTGATGGCGATGGCGCAGGCCTCAATCGCCGATGTGGTCAGCCCGCGCGAGCGGGGCCGATACCAGGGCTACATGGCCGGCACCTGGGGCGTCGCCAGCGTGGCCGGGCCGATCCTGGGCGGGTGGATGACAGATTATCTTTCGTGGCGTTGGATATTCTGGATCAATCTGCCGATCGGCATAGCCGCCTATCTGCTGTCAAGCTCGGCGCTCAAGATGCTCGTCACCAACAAGCGCCCGGCACGGATCGATTATGTCGGCTCCGCCCTTCTGGCCGTGTTCACCACCGCAACACTTCTGGTCATGAGCTGGGGCGGCAGCGAATATGCCTGGACCTCGCCCACCATTCTGGGCTTGGCGGCCGGTGCCATGATGTTGCTGGTGCTGCTGGTGCTGCAGGAACGAAGCAATGGCAATCCCTTGTTGCCGCCGCGGCTTTTTGCCAACGGCGTTTTCAGCCGCGGCGTGCTCATCGCGGCGCTCAACAGTGGCGCCATGTTCGGCGCCACTTTCCTGCTGCCGCTGTTCTTCCAACTCGTGCGCGGCGCCGACGCGTCGCTATCAGGCACGCTGATCGTGCCGTATCTCGCAGCCAACTGCGTGGGGGCCTTCACAGGCGGCCAGATCGCGCGAAGGCTCGGCCGGGTGAAGATCCTGATCCAGCTCGGCGTGGCCGCCACCATCATAGGCTTCGGCCTGCTGGCGACCATCGATGCAACCACGCCGCCTCTGCTGTCGGTGGCCTATATGTTGGTGGTAGGCCTTGGCATCGGCGTGGTCATGCCGTGCACGCTGGTGATGGTCCAGAACGCCGCCGACCGCCGCGATGTAGGCTCGGCCACCGGCGCGTTCCTGTTCCTGCGCTCGATGGGCGGCGCCGTCGGCAGCACATTGACGGGCGTGATGCTAGCCGGCCAATTCGCCGCCGGCGTGGCCAGCGGCGGCATCACCGTGCCGATCGACCTCGGATCGCTGCGGGTGGTGCCGGGTGTGGCCACCACGCTGGATGCCGCAACCCAGGTCGCCGCCCATGCCGCCTTGTCCGGGGCTTTCCATGCCGCTTTCGCCATCTGCGCCGTGCTGGTAGCCCTGGCGTTGATCTGCACCTGGCGTTTGGTCGACCAGCCATTGCGGACCAGCGGCTGAGTGGCCGGTTTACGCAGATCTGCGCCTCGGTCTATACCCCTTCCGGAACGACGAGCGACGAACGGAAGGGTGCCGAACTGACCATACTTGCCAAAAATCGGGCCGCTTCCGCGCGCAAATCTGGATATGGTGAGCGCTGATGATCTTCGCGTCCTTCGAGTTCCTGTTCCTGTTCCTGCCGATCTTTTTCGGCGCATATTTCATCACGCCGAACCGCTATCGCAACATCACCATGCTGGTCTTCTCCTGGGCATTCTACGCCTGGTGGCGGATCGACTTCCTCGGCCTGCTGGTCACGATGACGCTGTTCACGTATCTCGTCGCCCGCGCGATGGATCGGGTGGGGCCTAAATCGGAGAACGGCTATTGGCTGATGGTGTTTGGCCTGGTCGGAAATCTCGGCGCGCTCGCCTATTTCAAATATGCCAATTTCGGTGTGGCGACCTTCAACCAGATCCTGGTGCCGTTCGGCCAGGACCCGGTGCCGTGGAACGAGATCGTGCTGCCGATCGGGCTGTCGTTCTACATCCTGCAATCGGTCAGCTACCTCATCGACATCCGTCGCGGCACGGTGCCGATCACCAAAAGCTTCCTGACCTACGCCGCCTACAAGGCGATCTTCGCCCAGCTCATCGCAGGCCCCATCGTGCGCTATGCCGAGATCGCCGACGAACTGAAATCGCGCCATCACTCGCTGCAGCAGTTTGGCGCCGGCGCCAGCATCTTCATGGTGGGCTTTGCCATGAAGACCGCCCTGGCGGACACGATCAGCCCGCTGGTCGACGCCGCGTTCCACCTGTCCCAGCCAACCCTGGTGGATGCCTGGACAGGCGCCATCGGCTACACGTTGCAGCTCTATTTCGACTTCGCCGGCTACTCGTTGATGGCGATCGGCCTGGCGCGCATGATCGGTTTTCACTTCCCGCAGAACTTCGACAACCCCTATCTGGCCGGCTCGATCCAGGATTTCTGGCGGCGCTGGCACATGACGTTATCGCGGTTTCTGGCGGACTACCTCTACATCCCGCTGGGCGGCAACCGCAAAGGCCGGATCCGCACCTATGTAAACCTGATCACCGTCATGGCAATCGGCGGGCTGTGGCATGGGTCGAGCTGGAATTTCGTGATCTGGGGACTGTGGCACGGGACGCTGCTGGGAACCCATCGCGCCTGGTCGCGTCGGGACGGGGCGACGAAGCTGCCCTACGTGCTCGGCCACGTCATCACAATGCTGGCGGTGCTGATCGGCTGGGTGATCTTTCGCGCGAAGGACCTGGACAACGCGTTTGCGATGTATGGCGGCATGCTCGGCCGGCACGGCGTCGGCATGTCCGACGAACTGGCGTGGCAGGCAACGCCGGACCGGCTTTGGTTCATTCCGGTGGCGATCATCTTCGTCTATCTGCCGTTGCTTGCGCAAAAACGCAGGGGGAATGCGGCGTCGGCCAACCCGGTGTGGCGCGTTCTGTCGGCCATCGGCCCGCTCGCTGGCTTCGTGATGGGCATGGTGCTGCTCTACAGCCGCGAAGCGGTGCCGTTCCTGTATTTCCAGTTCTGACCCGAAAGCCGGACCCGGATGACCAGCAAAACCTTCTTTTCTCCCGCCACCGGGCGCCTGCAGGGCGTTGCCATGGTGGTGGTGCTGGCCGCGGGCCTCGGCCTCGGCGTGGCAGCGATCATGACCGAAGCGGCGCAGCGACAATTGGCCAGCGCGCTCGATTTCAAATCCATCCTCAGCGGCCGGGCGGCCTCTGTGGTCAACACCGCCATGGCGCACAACCTGCCGGTGGACGGGCTCTTCCGCGCCGCCGGCGGCATACTGCGCTGGCGGCTGTTCAATTCCGGCGGGCCGCAGGCATGGGCGGGGCGGAATGACTGGCTGTATCTGATGGAGGAGCTGCGGCCCTGGCCGGATGCCGCCGCTGTCATGCAAACCCGCGCCGCCGTTGTGGGGCGCGTGGCGGCGTCGCTCAAGGCCCGCAACATCGACCTCGTGGTGGCCGTGGTGCCAGACAAGGCGCGAATCGTGACGGATGCGATGGATGGCCCGCGCGCCGCACAAACCCAGCCACGCTACGCCGATTTCATGGCGGAGATTTCCAAACAGGGCATCAAGGCCGTCGATCTGGCCGCCCCGATGCTGGCCGATCCGCAACCCGATCGCCTGTTCTGGCGCACCGACACGCATTGGAGCCAGGAGGGCGCCGCACTGGCGGCCAAGACGATCGCGGCGTCGGTTTCCAGCAAGATCGACCGCTCGACCAAGTTCAAGACCACGGCGGATCCGGCTGAAACCGATGGCCCCGGCGACCTGTTGCGGCTGATCAGCCTAGACAAGGTGCCGGACAATCTGCCTATCGCCCTGCGCCCGCCGATCGACCGGCAGCATAAGGAGACCACCAAGACCGCCGAAACCGATGCCGCCGCCGGGGGGCTCCTGGACGATGGCCCGGTGATCCAGGTAGCCCTGATCGGCAGCTCGTTCTCGGTGAACGCCAATTTCAGCGGCCGCCTGCAGGAGGCGCTGGGCGCGCCCGTCACCAATTTCGCCGAGGCCGGCGGCGGCTTCGCGGGCGCCGCACAAAAATACTTCAACGGTCTCGCCTACAAACAGACCCCGCCAAAGCTGGTCATCTGGGAAATCCCGGAACGCCTCGTCGTCCAACCCTTCACCCCAGATGACAAAGCCCTGGAATCATCCTTCCCGAACCAACCGTAGGGTGGACGCAGTCCACCATCCCCACGTGGAAAGGTGGATTGCATCCACCCGACGCCGTCAAGCCTCCAAAAACGCCCGATAAACCTCCACCATATCCTCAACCCCAGCCTCGAACAGAAGCTTCCCATCCTCCGGCGTCGAAAGCGACGGATCCGACCCAATCCGCCCATCAGCATACGTCGCGCGGTAATGCGCCGCCTCGAAGAACGGCGTCCCAGAAGGCGCCACCTTCGGCGTCATCTGCGCATGCTTGATGTGGCCTGGCTGATAGAACTGCGCCAAAGACACCTCGGCCGCCGTCGCATGCCCCCCGTTGGAACTCCCATAAAGCGCCTCAGCCAGCTTCGCCCCACGCGGCCCGCCCGACCAGAACACCATTTTTGTTCGTGCCATCTTGGTCCCATCCCCCAACGACACCCCGGCATGGATCTCATCGAACCCCGCCGTCACGCTGGCCACGTTGCCGCCATGCCCATTGATGAAAAAGAAATGCCGGAACCCATGCACCGCCAGCGACTGCACCACGTCCTTGATCACCAGCATCAACGTGCTCGGCCGCAACGTGGCGGAACCGGCAAACCCCAGATGATGCTGAGACATGCCATAATTCAGCGTCGGCGCCACCAGTGCGCCGATCTTGTCGCCCACGCCCTTGGCCACCACCTCCGCGCAAAGATGATCCGTCCCGATCAACCCGTTTGGCCCATGCTGCTCCACCGACCCGATCGGAATAATAATCCCGTCGGATGTCTCCAGATACTCCTCGACCTCCTGCCAGGTCGCCAATGCCAACTGCATCCCAAAACTCCTATTGCTTGAGGCTAACGCCGCCGAAAGGCTGGCCGCCGAGGAAATGCAGCTTGAAACCCTGCACCTTCGCACTCAACGCCACAAACGCCTTGGCGTCGGCAAAGAAGATGCTGGGCACTTCGTCATGCAGGATCTGCTGCGCCTGGATATAAAGCTTTGCCCGCTCCCCTTGATCGGTGATCAGGTTTGCGCGGTCCACCAGGTCCGTATAGGGCTGGTTACACCAGTCATCGAGATTGCGGCCAGTGGCGATGCCGGCGCAGGTGAAGCCCACCGCCTGCTGGCTGGGGTCCGGATAGTCCCAGGTCCCCCCGGCCATGCCCACGTCGCCCTCGCCGTTGCGGCGGCGGCGCAGATACTCGCCCCACTCGAAGGTAACAATTTTGGCCGTCACGCCGATCTTCGCCCAGTCCGCCTGGATCATCTCCCCGGCGCGGCGGCCGTTCGGCATATAGGCGCGCGCCACCGGAATGGCCCACAGATCGGTGGTGAACCCGTTGGGATATCCGGCCTCGGCCAGCAACGTCTTCGCAGCCGCCGGATCATACGGATACGGCTCCACATCGGCATTGTGCCCCCACAGCGACGGAGGGATAAGTGCGGCCGTGGGGGTGCCGGTGCCCTGATATACCGCCTTCACCATGCTGTTGAGATCGATCGCCATGGCCAGCGCGCGGCGCACCCTCACATCGTCGAACGGCTTGTGATCGGTACGCATCGCCAGATGGCTGGTGGACGCGATCGTTGCTTCCTGCAACGTCAGCCCCGGAGTCTGGCGGATGCTGTCCAGATCCGCCGCGTTCGGATACCGCGCCACCTGGCACTCCCCCGCCCGCAACTTCGCCAGCCGCACCGCCGGGTCCGGCGTGATCGAAAACACCATGTTATCAACGCCCGCCACGCGCTCCGGCATCCCGCCCGCCTTGCCCCAGAAATCGGCAAAGGCCCGGAACCGCAGCGTGCTGTCCTTGGTATACTGGATCAACTGGAACGGCCCGGTGCCCAACGGCATCTGGTCGAGCTGCCCCGGCGTGCCCGCCTTCTCCATCGCCGCCGCATACTCCGCCGACCACACCGACACCGACTGGATCGACAACGCATTCAGCAACGACGCCGACGGCATTTTCAGCGTCATCACAACGGTATCGTCGCCCTCCTTCGTAACCGAACGCAACGCCGGCTCGATGAACGAGGCAAACATGTCGTAGCCGCTGCCCACCTTGTACCAGGCGCCGGCATGGTCGAGCATCCGATTATACGAGAACACCACGTCATCGGCGTTGAATTCCCGAGTGGGCTTGAACGCCGCGTTGGACTGGAATTTCACCCCATGCCGCAGTTTGAACGTATAGCGCAGCCCATCCGGCGAAATCGTCCACGACTCCGCCAGCCCCGCCCGCAACTTCGACCCGCCGATCTCCATCTCCACCAGCCGATCGGCAATCTGCTCCGTCACGTCAAAACTGGTATTCGCCGTGCTGAGCGCCGCATTCAACGCATCCGGACTGGCCTCGGTGCACACCACCAACGTGTCGGCGCGCGCCGGTAATGCACGAAGGAGCACTGCACACAGCAGTGGAGCGAACGCCAGGCAGGCGATCATTTTGCGAATTTGCATGAAACCGGTTCCCTTGCGGATCAAGCTGACGAGTGTTCCGGAGCGGGGCGGATCGGTCAATGCATCGATGGCGTCGATGGCGTCCGTGGTTGAAAACAAGCTCTCAACCCAGTCTGTCGGTATCCAGCAT
>JAYTHH010000551.1:0-2213 GCA_043732745.1 Rhodospirillales bacterium | reverse complement strand
TCCTCGGATGGGAAATCGGCGGCGCCGTGATCGCCGGCGTCGCTGCCGGTTGGCTCACGGCTCGGTGCATGACATGGGCGCGCCAACGGCCCGATGCGGATCCGGCCTCGCTGCTGACCGTCACGATCTCGCTGGCACTGGCGACCATGGCGGGAGTGCACCTGCTTGGCGCCGACGAGATCCTGGCCGCGTTCGTGGCGGGCGCTGTTTTGAACAACGTGAACCGTCTGGCCAAGGTGGAAGAGCACCACGAACGGTTCAGCGAGGCGCTCGGCCGCTTCTTCGATCTGCCAGTCATGGTCCTGTTCGGCACCGCTATCCCATGGGACGCATGGATCGGCTTGAGCTGGGGCGGCGTGGCGTTCGCGGCCGGAATCCTGGTGCTGCGCCGCCTGCCGGCCTGGCTCCTGCTAAGCCAGCTGATGCCCTGGACCAAGCCGTTGCGAAGCGCAGTATTCGCGGGCTGGTTTGGCCCGATCGGCGCCGCCGCCCTGTTTTACGCCATGCTGATCCAGGACGAGACCGGCTCGGCACAGCTGTGGCCTTACATCAGCCTGGCAATCGGTGCGTCGGTGCTGGCACACGGCGTCAGCGCGACCCCGTTGACCCGTTTGTTCGGCAACAGCCGAGAGGCATCGAGCCAAGCCGGCCAAGGCCCGGAATAATACCAGACATTCAGGGTGAGACGCCACCGATTGCGCGCCCGTCTGGCGTCCGAGGGTGTGTGGTGCTAGCCAGCCGGAGCATAGCAACCGCGCCGGAGCTCCCATGACCGCCATTTCCGATATTGTCGCCCGCCAGATCCTCGACAGCCGTGGCAACCCCACGGTGGAGGTGGACGTGCATCTGGAGAGCGGCGCGATGGGCCGCGCGGCGGTGCCCTCGGGCGCTTCCACCGGCGCGCATGAGGCCGTGGAGCTGCGAGATGGCGACAAGTCCCAATACGGCGGCAAGGGCGTGTTGCAGGCCATCGCCAATATACATGGCGAGATCCTGGACAGTATCGGCGGCATGGACGCCACCGAGCAGGTGACGATCGACATGGCGATGATCGAGCTGGACGGCACGCCGAACAAGGCGCGGCTGGGGGCCAACGCCATTCTGGCGGTAAGCCTGGCCACCGCCAAGGCCGTCGCCAATGCGTTCGAGATGCCGCTGTATCGCTATGTCGGCGGTGTTTATGCGCGCACGCTGCCGGTGCCGATGATGAACATCATCAATGGCGGCCAGCATGCGGACAACCCGATCGACATTCAGGAATTCATGATCCAGCCGGTGGCCGCCACCTCGGTGGCCGACGCGGTGCGCATCGGGTCGGAGATTTTCCAGGCGCTGAAGAAGAAGCTGCACGATGCCGGGCATGGCACGAATGTGGGCGATGAGGGTGGGTTTGCGCCGAATTTGAAATCGGCCGACGAGGCGCTGGGCTTCATCACGTCGGCCTGCGAAGCGGCCGGCTACCGCCCGGGCGATGACGTGACGTTCGCGTTGGATTGCGCGGCCACCGAGTTCTACCGCAAGGGCCATTACGACATGGAAGGCGAGGGCAAGAAGCTCGATAGCGCCGGCATGGTTGCCTACCTCGCCGATCTCGTGGCGCGGTATCCGATCGTGTCGATCGAGGACGGATGCTCGGAGGATGATTGGGATGGGTGGAAGCATCTGACGGAGGTTCTGGGCCGCCGGGTGCAGCTGGTGGGCGACGATTTGTTCGTGACCAACCCGAAGCGGCTGGCGCGCGGGATTGCCGAGCATGCGGCCAACTCGATTCTGGTGAAGGTGAACCAGATCGGCACGTTGACCGAGACGCTGGAAGCTGTCGACATGGCCCATCGTGCCAGCTTTACGGTAGTCATGAGCCATCGGTCCGGCGAGACCGAGGATACAACCATCGCCGATTTGGCGGTGGCGACCAATTGCGGACAGATCAAGACGGGTAGCCTGTCGCGTAGCGATCGGACCGCGAAATACAACCAGCTAATCCGCATCGAAGAGAATCTGGGTCGCGCCGCCCGCTATGCCGGACGGTCTATCTTGCGGAGTTGAGGAAGCTACAACAAAAAGCTGCTACCGGAGCGATCCGGCGGCGGCTTTTTTGTGTTTGCGGCATAGGCGGACCGGTAAATATGGTGCTGCTGGAGGGGATTGAACTCTCGACCTCTCCCTTACCAAGGGAGTGCTCTACCACTGAGCTACAGCAGCCTGACCTTCAC
>JAYTHH010000550.1:0-21002 GCA_043732745.1 Rhodospirillales bacterium | reverse complement strand
CGACGCAAGGTTTATGGGTGTTCGGCGTCACCGTCGCCATCATCGTGGCCCTTGGCTGGATGCTGGCGCGCACCCGGCTCGGCCAATCGCTTCGCGCCTGCTCTGAGAACCCCACCGCCGCCAGACTGATGGGCGTGGACGTGCCGCGCATGCAGTTGTTCGCCTTCGCGCTGGCCGGCGGCATCGGGGCCGCGGCCGGCGTGGTGGTGGCGCCCGCCATCGCCTTGCAGTTCGACACCGGCCGCCTTCTAACCATTTCCGGGTTTATCGCGGTTGCCATCGGCGGCATCGCCTCGTTCCCCGGGGCCATCGCCGGCGGATTGCTGCTGGGGCTCGTGGGCCAGCTCGCCACCGCCTATATCTCGTCTTTATTCAGCAACGCCCTTGCCCTCGGCCTTCTGCTGATCGTGCTGATCTGGCGCCCCTCCGGCCTCATTCGCACTCGAGCGACACGCCGCCCGGACGTGCGGGACGAAGCACGGGTCTGGACGCATGTCTTGCGCATTCATTCAACCACTGCCTGGCGCTGGGGAAGCCTGCTCGTCTGCCTCGCCGTGGCGGCGCCGTTCGTGCTGGGCAATGCGTTGCTCGGCGCACTGATCATCACGCTGATCCTGTTCATCGCGCTGATCGGGCAGGACGTTCTGATGGGCTACGGCGGCCAGATCAGCCTGGGCCAGGCCGGCTTCATGGCGATCGGCGGCTACACCGCGTCGTATCTCGCCACCCAGCACGACATCGCGCCGATTATCGGCGTCGCCGCCGGCATGGGGATTTCGCTCATGTGCGCGATTATTCTAGCGGGCGTCACGTTGCGTCTGCGTGGCCTCTACATGGCGCTTGCCACCCTCGCCTTCGGGCTGCTGATCGACAGTTGCGCCATCGGCTTCGACGACATCACCGGCGGCCCATCCGGCATGGTGGGCATTCCCGATTTCAGCGTGGCCGGCCTCGAGTTCGGCACGCCTGTCCGGATCTACTATCTCGTCCTCGGCCTGGTGGTGCTGATCCTGATCTCGGTGGCCGGGGCCATGCGGTCCGGCTTCGGCCGCGCGTTGCAGGCCATCCGCACCGACCCGCTTGCCGCCGCCGCTTTGGGTGTGAACGTCGTCGGCTGCAAGATGGCGGCTTTCGCCATTTCCGCCGTGCTGGCCTCGCTGTCCGGCAGCCTCTACGCGTTTCACTTTCACTTCCTATCGCCCGAGATGGTGGGAATGCCGCGCTCGCTGGAACTCGTCTCGATGCTGGTGATCGGCGGTGAAGGCACGCTGATCGGCCCATTGCTCGGCGCCGGGTTGCTGACCATCCTGCCAACCGTGTTTCAACCGCTCGCCATTTACAAAACCCTGGCCAGCGGCGCCCTGCTGGCGGGTTGCTCGCTGTATCTGCCGCAGGGACTATTCGGCCTGATCGACCGCCTGCTTCCCTCCGGCCGCAACCTGTCCACCGTCCCGAAACCGCTAACCGCCGCATGAGCACCCTGGAGGTCAAAGGCCTGCGCAAATCCTTCGGCGGCCTGTTGGCCACCGCGGACGTGTCCTTCAGCGTGGCCGAGCATTCGCTCACCGCGCTGATCGGGCCGAACGGCGCCGGCAAGACCACCTTGTTCAACCTCATCACCAACCTCTTTTCGGTCGATGCCGGCACCGTCACCTTCGATGGCGTGGCCCTCGGCGGGCTATCCCCCTCCGCGATCGCGAAGCTGGGCGTGATCCGCACCTTCCAGACCGCGCGGGTGTTTCCGGGCATGACGGTGCTGGAAAACGTGCTCGCCGGCCGCCATCGCCTGCTGCCGGACGGCCTCGCCGCACAGCTCGCCTGGCTGCCGCAATCACGTCGCGCCGAACGCGCTTTGGCGCAGCGCGCATTGCAGTTGCTTGACCTCGTGGGCCTGGCCGACCAGGCCGAGAATGCCGCCACTCAGCTTCCGATGGGCGCGCAAAAGCTGCTGGAAGTGATGCGCGCGCTGATGGCCCAACCGCGGCTGCTGCTGCTCGACGAGCCCGCCGCAGGGCTCAACGACACCGAAACCGCAGAACTATCCGCCCTGCTGCGTGCCATCCAGGCCTGTGGCGTGACGATCGTGGTGGTGGAGCACAATATGTCCCTGGTGATGGGGATCGCCGACCAGATCGTGGTGCTGGAGGCCGGACGCATGATCGCATCGGGTCCGCCCGCCGACATCCAACGCGATCCCCGCGTGATCGCCGCCTATCTCGGCGTGGAGGCGGCATGAGCCTCGAACTGGTCGGCCTCTCCTCTGGCTACGGAACGTCAGCCGTGCTGCACGACATCAGCCTGACGGTGGCGCCAGGGGAGATCGTGACCTTGATCGGCGCCAACGGGGCCGGAAAGTCCAGCCTGGCCAAAACCATCTCCGGCCTGCTGAGCCCGATGAGTGGCACCATCCTGTGGGCCGGCGAGCGGATCGACCGCCTGCCCACCGCCGAACGCCTGCGCCGCGGCATCGCCCATGTGCCGGAGGGCCGCCAATTGTTCGCCGGCATGACGGTGGCCGAAAACCTTGCGATGGGTGCCGCCATCCGCCCGGGCGGCCGCGCCTCATCGGGCGTGATGGAGGAGATCCACGCGCTGTTCCCCATCCTCGGCCCCCGCATGAGCGACGTCGCCGGCAATTTCTCCGGCGGCCAGCAGCAGATGCTCGCCATCGCCCGCGGCCTGATGTCCAGCCCGCGCCTGCTGATCCTCGACGAACCTTCGCTCGGCCTGGCGCCGATGCTGGTGACGGAGATTTTCGGCCTGATCGCCACGCTGCGGCGGCGTGGCATTTCTGTCCTGCTGGCCGAGCAGAATGCCCGCGCCGCACTGTCCATCGCCGATCGTGGCGCCGTCATCGAGAATGGCCGCCTGGTGATGCAAGGACCCGCCGCCGCGTTGCTGCACGCGCCCGAAATCGCCGAGCGCTACCTCGGCGTGGGCGTGGCCACCAACGCGGACCCAGCAGAGAGCCGCCGCATGGCCGAGCGCCTGCGGGCCTGTGTGTGGAACGATGGTTGAGGCCGCCTTTGTCTCAGGACCGGGCCTTCTCCCGCCGCGCCAGGTTGTCCTGGATGCGCTGCAACGCCAGGCGCAGAAATCCGATCTCGCCGACCGTCAGCCCCTCCAGCGCCGCCTCGTTCACCTCGGCGGCATAGAACAGCAACCGGCACTCCAATTCGCGCCCTGCCTCGGTGAGGAAAAAATGGATCTTGCGGCGGTCCTCCTGGCTGGCCTTGCGTGCGATCAGCCCGCGCCTCTCCATATTGCGCAGCTGCTCCACCGCCGTCGGCGCCGTGGCCCCCACCCGCTCGCTCACCTCGCGCTGGGTCAGGCCATCTTCTTCCCACAGCACGCGGAGGAAATACCACATGCCCACCGGCACATCATGCGGCGCCAGCGCGGCCTGCAGGTCCTGCGCGAACAGCCGCTGCGTGCGCCGCACCTGGGCGCCGATGCTGTGCTGCATCGGGTAGGCCAGCGGCGGATCATACCGTGTGGTCATGCAGCGCGCCCTTTTGTCGGTCGGCCTATCCGTCGAGACACCATCTGAAGGAGACTCCATCATGGCCTTGCTGCGCATCGAAACCGAGCGAGACACCCAGAGCGGCAAATTCTACCTGGAGTTCTATTATCCGGCCGATTCGACCCAACCATACGTCACGACCGAGCCGCGCTACAAAACCACAGCCGCCGCAGAAGCCGACATCATCGCCAGCATGGCAGTGGCCGCCAACCGGCCGCAGCCCCCCGGGTGACCGAAACCCACGAAAGACACCGAGACATCACGGTTTCAAGAGCAGAACGGCTTGACCTGCCCATAGCTGCGGACGTAAAAAAATTGAAATCCAGGCGGAGACGGCATTACGCATCGACTCTGACTTACAAGTCAGTTTGGCTTAGACAATCGGCGATACAATATAGTGATGCAAACAGCGCTCCGATTTGAAACAACCAAAAAGCTCGATTTCGTTGTGTGGAGCGTTCGGTTGCTTTGATACACTGGTAGATGTTTTCGATACGGGGTTATGATCTTGCAATATAATGAGGCAATAACCTTCGGGAAGTTCGGGACATTCGCGCAGCTCAGCCCCATCGGGTTCGATGTCTCCGAAGATAGCCGACAGTCATGGACGGTCGCCCAGTCTTGCGAATTCCAGGCATCACTTTCCATTCCGCGACAGGACATCGCGTTCTTCATCGATGCCACACCGTTTACCATCCCCGACAGGATCGCCGTGCAGCCGTTGTTCATCTATGTGAATGGCCTGTTACAGGGCTTTCACACCTTCCGCGGCAGCATGGTGCTGCAGATCCCGATCCGCCGCCACGCGATCACCAGCCGCTCCACCCGCATCCAATTCGTGTTGCCGAACGCAGTCTCGCCGAGCTCGCTGGGCATCAGCTCGGACCTGCGCGAGCTCGGCTTAGCGATCACGGAAATGCGTTTCGATGCCCTCTAAGCGGCGAATCGCCACGAAGCCGATCATGCCCGCACGGCTCAACGCCGACCCGCTCAGCCTAGGCGGGATTGAGCTGTCCATCTCCACGCCAGACCTCATCCCTGCTCGGGAGACGCCGGATGCGAAAGTGTTGCCTGCGGTTGAGATCCCCGCAGCACCTGTGCCCGCAGCACTTATGCCGGCCGCGCCAGAACCGAAAGCTCTGCACGCCGCCGGCTTTGCCGATACGATGACGCTGTACGAAATCCGAGGATGGGCCTGGGACCCCGATCATCCCAACGATCCGGTGGCGATCGAACTGCTGGACGGCGACACCGTGGTGCTGAAGGTGCTCGCCGATCTCTACCGCGTCGACCTGGACACCAACGGGATCGGCAACGGCCGCCACGGCTTCGTCATCGCCTCGCCCGCAGCCATCTTCCAACATTCCCGCCACTTCGTGCGCGTCCGACGCGCGTCGGACGGGCTGGATCTCACCAACTCCGGCCAATGGCTCACCCGCGACAGCGCAGGCTTCGACAGCGTGGCGGTGGTTCATCTGGACCAGCAGATCTTCGGTGCCGTCGATACCGCCCGCAGCGCCGATGACCTGAACCAGCCGATCGCGGCCGTGCTCAGCGGGCTGAACGCGCTGGTCAACGCCCGCATGGCCTTGGCCCAGGACAAGGGGGCCGCAGCCCGCATCACGTTGCGCGACCTGCCGTATGAGGCCACGATCACCGATTGGATGCACGATCTTCTGGCCAAGCTGCAGCACGACCACTCGCCGCTGCACTTCGCGCCGACCGATGCCCCGCGGGTCTCTATCGTTATTCCGGTGCACAACAAATTCAGCACCACCTACAACTGCCTGAAGTCCATCGACCGGCATCCGGCGCGGGAAACGTTCGAGATCATCATCGTCGATGACGGCTCCACCGACGAAACCCTGCTCGCCAGCCTGGTTGTCTCGGGCAGCTGTCGGATCATCCGCAACGCAGCCAATCTGGGCTTCGTACGCAGTTCCAACGCAGGCGCCGCGGGAGCGCGCGGCGAGTTCTTGTTCTTCCTCAACAACGATACCCTGATGCGCGACGGCTGGCTGGACGAGCTGGTCGCCACCTTCGAAAAGCTGCCGAATATCGGCATTGTCGGTGCCAAGCTGCTGTTCGAAGACGGCACCTTGCAGGAAGCCGGCGGCATCATCTGGCGCCTGGGTGATGGCTGGAACTGGGGCCGCGGCAAAAGTCCTGAGGACCCAGCCTTCTCGTATCTTCGTGATGCGGACTGGGTGTCTGGCGCCGCGCTAATGATCCCCGCAGAATTGTTCCGCAGCCTCGGTGGCTTCGACGAACTCTACGTGCCCGCCTATTACGAAGACACCGACCTCGCCTTCCGCGTCCGCGCACGCGGCCTGCGCGTGGTGGTGCAGCCGGCATCGGAAATTGTGCATCTCGAAGGCGTCAGCAATGGCACCGACGTGCATGGCACCGGCATGAAGCGCTACCAGCTGACGAACCTGCGCAAGTTCCAGCAGCGCTGGGCGGACACGCTGGCCAGCCATCGCTTCAACGGCGAACATCCGGAGCTGGAGGCCGAACGCACCGTCAAACGCCGCGCCTTGTTCATCGACGAGACGGTGCCGACGCCGGACAAGGATGCCGGCTCGAACGCCGCCATTGAACATATGATTGCGCTGATGGCGCTGGGCTACAAAGTCACGTTCCTGCCCGCCGACAATATGGCGCAGATCAATCCCTACACCGCCAACCTACAGAAGCTTGGTATCGAATGCCTCTACGCGCCATTCTATTGGTCCGTTGAGGAAGTATTCAGAAAGCTCCTGGTCAAACCAGACCTGGTCTATCTTCACCGCTACATGAACGCATCGAAATACGCCACCATGGTTCGGCGATATTTCCCAGACTGCCAGACCGTCTTCAACGTCGCCGATCTGCATTTTTTGCGCATGGAGCGTGAGGCCGCTTTGCTCGGCGACGCCGCCCTACAGACCAAGGCGGCCCAGCATCGTCGCGCCGAGCTCGGCACGATGGCCGAGGTGGATCATGTGATCGTGCATTCCAGCTTTGAGAAATCCCTGCTCGCCGAGGTCGATCCGGCGCTTTCGATCACTGTGGTGCCGTGGACCGTCCGTCCGCGTCCGACCCAAATTCCCTTTGCCAAACGCGGCGGCTTCGCCTTCGTCGGCGGCTATAACCATCCGCCGAACGTGGACGCCGCGGTTCATCTTGCCGCCGACATCATGCCGCTGGTGCGCAAACGCACCAAGGCCATCGCCTATCTGGTCGGCAGCGCCATGCCGCCGAAAGTGTCGGAGCTGCAGGCGAAAGATATCGAGATCGTCGGCTACGTGCCTGAACTGGCCAGCATCCTACACCGCATGTGCTGCACTGTGGTGCCGCTGCGCTATGGTGCCGGCGTCAAGGGCAAGGTGCTGGAAAGCTTCGCCCACGGCATTCCCTGTGTGATCAGCGAAGTGGCCGCCGAAGGTCTCGATCTGCCAGACGATCTCAGCTGGCTTATCGCCCGCACGCCTGAGGAGTTTGCCGACAAGATCGCCACGCTGCATACCGACGAAGTCCTGAACGACCAACTCGCCAAGGCCGGCCTGGACTTCATCGCCACAGGCTTCTCCGCCGCACGCGTGGCTGACATCATGAGGGACTTGCTGCAGGGGGCATAGCTATCAGATAAACCCGGCCGCCGCCCGTGCCGCCGAGAACAGATCGCCGAGCAACGATTCCGGCCAGATCATGTGCAGCAGGACGTGAAAAATCACCCAGCAGAAGTACCCAACACCCAGCCCGTTCAGCGCGCCCATACGGAGGCTTTTGCCGTAGGCCAGCATCATGTTGGCGCACACGAACAGCACCATCGCCGGCAGGAATCCCACCACTGCCATGCCGCCCATGAACCCCATGATCCACAGGAAGAATCCACCGGCTAGAACGCGGATAAGGCATGTTGGTATTTCCGCAGATTCCATCAGCGGAAGGCCCGCCACCTTCTCCACCCTCTCCGAGGCGCCCTGGACGCGCCCGCCGGCACGCTGGACGCCAATGTAGGCACCAAGTGCCCGCCCTCCTCACCCGCCAAGTGACCCTTGCTCCACGGTATCGGCGTCGCTACCTATCTGGGCGCGGACAATCCGCTGCCAATCAAGATGTTCGCGGCCGTCCAATCGGCCAATGTGAATGCAGGGGGCTCAAGATGCGCAGCGACGTTCTGATGGCGATGGAGCGCGGCGAAGTGCAGGCCTGCTGCGGCGGGTCGTATTCCAGCCGGCTTGCGACTCGCGCGAGCTGGATCGCCGACAAGACGATCAACACCCTGCTCCGACGCGGCCTGGACAAGCACCCAGATGTGCCACCCTGTCTCCGGCGAAGAGGTTCAAAACCTCGTCGTCGACATCTACCGCACCCCGCCGGAGTCGCCCGCAAGGCCGGCGCGGTGCTTCAGTAATCCAGACCTTCAGGAGATGTCGACATGATCAGGATGTATGGCTTCTGGCGGTCCGCAGCGGCGTTTCGTGTGCGGATGGCCATGAACCTCAAGGGTATCGAGTTCCGCGAAACGATGATCGATCTGGACGCAGGCAAACAGCATGCGCCCGATTATGTCAGCGTGAACCCGCAAGCGATGGTGCCATCGCTCATTCTTGATGACGGCACCACGCTCACCCAGTCGTTGGCCATTCTGGAATATCTGGAAGAGACGCATCCCACGCCGGCGTTGCTGCCGAAGGATGCGCTCGGCCGGGCCCGCGTGCGGGCGCTGGCATTGATTTGGGTGGCTGATCACCACCCGCTGATCCCGCCACGCATCCGCACCTATTTGCGCGACGCGCTCGGGGTAGACGAGGTCGGCCGCACCGCCTGGGTGAAGCATTGGTTCAGTGAGGGGCTTCGCATTGGCGAAGCCCGTCTCGCCGGCGATCCCCTGACCGGCCGATTCTGCCATGGCGACAGTCCTACGATCGCCGATCTTTGTCTGCTCAGCCAAGTGATGGGCGCGCGCGGATTCAACGTGGATTTTCAGCCCTACCCGACCATCAACCATATCGTTGATGCTTGCTTGAAGCTTGACGCCGTTAATCGCGCGTTGCCGTTGAAACAGCCTGGGGCTCCGGCGGCGCATTGAGGTGGTGGACTTCGCCCACCCTACGGTTTGCAGGGTAGACGAAGTCCACCGGTCTCATTCCGCCGCTTGCGAGACTGGTGGCAAGGTCAGCAACTCTGTTGCATAAGCCTCGTCCATACGCGGCTTCAGGTCATGCTTGACCAGCGCCTCGGCGAACAGTCGGCGGATCAGCGGGCTCTCATCGGCATAGTCGATCTGGTCGTTGTCGATGCGCCGGCTGGTCCACGCCTGCAGCACGCCCTGGGCGTTGCGGGTAGACACCACCTCATCGTTGAACGCCGGATAGCGCGACGGCGTCGTGCCGGTGTTGAAGTGCTGGTGAAACCACAGATTGGGCGGCACGATCATGCACCCTTCCTGCCGTTCATAACGCCTCGCCCTGATGCCACATCAGCGAATAACCTTCGCCGGAGGTCCAGCCCCTCGGCGCGCACCCAGCGCGGGCCCCATGCTCTCCTGCAGCCAGGCATCTTGCATGACGATCCCCGCCCGGCTCATTCGGACGGACATAAGCTACGTTTCTGCGCATAAATCCTGGGGCTTTCCGGTCGCTGACAAGGTTCGGCTATATTTTGAATGCTTCCAGCGTCGACGGATAAAACAACTCTTCAACTCCCACCAGGCGCTTGGAGAGCCCCTGGTGATGGTGAAAGCCCAGGAACGCCTCCAATGTTGCCTTGTTGGCGGCATAACCATAGGGCCAGAAATCGCGCCCCATGAGTTGACGCGTGCGACGCAGATTTTCTTCCACGAACGGCATCGTCACCTTGGTGGCTGACGTGTCGGCAAGCTTGGTCAGCGCCACCTGCTTGGATTTCTCGAACGCCTTCAACAGCGAGGCCGGCAGCCAGGGATGCTGCTCCACCAAAGTGCGACGCACGCCGAGGATGTGCATGATCGGGAACAGCCCAGTGCGCATGAACCAGTCCGCCGCCACCGCCGCCGGATCGGGGAACATCCAATCCACCCTTGGATCGCCCGCCTCGAAACACGCCGGCGCGCGTGGGCCGATCAGCCCGTCGATCTCGCCGGCCTCGAGCATGCCGTTCAGCGTCTTGCCAGCAGGCGCATTTTCCAACTTCAAATCCGGCCCGAGATCCAGCGTGATCTTTTCCTCGCGCCCTGGCGTGTCCATTCCGCCGCGCACCCAGGTGATGTCGGACGGCTTCACCCCGTACTCATCCTCCAGAATGGCGCGCGCCCAGACATTGGCGGTGAGCTGATATTCCGGTGTACCGATGCGCCGCCCCTTCAGATCGGCCGGCGCATCGATGCCGCAGCCGGTGCGCCGGTAGATGGAGGTGTGGCGGAACGCGCGCGAGGGGAACACCGGCACGCCCACATAAGGGCACTCCTTCGCCGCTGTTTTCACCGTGAAGCTGCTGAGCGACAGTTCCGTCACGTCGAATTCCTGGTGGCGAAAGCCGCGGAAGAACATCTCCTCCGGCTCCAGGGACATGAACACCGGATCGCAGCCATCGATCTGCACCTCGCCGGTTTTCAGCGCGCCCATACGGTCGTAGTCGCCGACGGCGATGGAAATTGCGAGCCGAGCCATGCGGGAGTCTCCGAATTTCGTTTGTTATGCGGACGGTTTATGTCATTTCTGTGGAGCTCATCCGCGCACCGCATCCCTGTCAAGGCGGCGCGTCCAGTCGATCAGCAAAGGTCGCATGCCCGTCGTGGTTGCCCGCATCCCCGGCAGAAACCGCGCACGCAAGGCATCGTCAGACGTGCGGCTGGCCTGCGTGCTCACGTTAAGCGCAGCCACCACGCGGTCGGAGACGTTGCGCAGCGCTACCGCCAGGGAGCGCTGGTCGACCTCCAATTCCTGATCCACCACGCAGAACCCGTCCCGTTCCAGCTGCGCCAACGCCTCGCCCAGCGCTGCTTCGTTGGTGAGGGTGAAGACCCCAATATCTACGCTGCCAGCGACGTCACGCGCCATCACAACCCGCTGCTCGGCGCGGTCCTGTGGCTCAAGCCACCGAAATCATCCGCGGCGATCTGGGTGGTTTCAACGGCCTGCTGCTGAAGATGATGGGCACGCGCCTTGTCATCAGCCTCTGCGTCGAGGTCGATCCGGAGAAGCCTGCTGATACCGACGTTAAACTTGCTGATTTATTGCGGTCGTTGAAAGCGGCTTAACGCTCCGAAGGAAACACCAGCGACTTAACCACGATCGGGACTCCGCCGGACACCTGCAGCAGTTCGCCGATATCCACGTAGTCGAGTTCGCTTACAAAAACGCTGTCGATCGAAACGACTGCCGACGCTATCCAGCTCTCGCTTGCGTGGAGTCCGATCAGCCCGCCGACATCGCCGTCACCCACCAGCACCAGCGGATGGCCGCGTTCGAGATACAAGGCCAGCCCGCTGATCACGCCAGCCGTGAAAGCCGCGATCCGTGCATGCGTGGCCGACCCCTGCCAACGATAGCCAAGCGCCACTGCAACCTCGCATGCAGCCAGGTCCAGCCGCACCAGCGCATCGCCGATCGCCGTCGCCACGGCATCGGCCTCTATCACCTCCCCATCGAAGGGTATGTCCGGCACGATCACCGGCAGACTGTTCAGGGGAAGGATCGTTGCAGGCTCGATGAAGATCGTGTTGCCGCTGAGTTGCACGCTGTATTGAGACGCTCCGATGACGGTGGCACGGATGCCCTGATCGGCAAACCGCAGCATCGGCCCCCAGGGCCGCATCAACGCCATCACCGCATCCGCCAGCAATGGGCCAAGGTCGCCGAACCGACGTCCTTCGCGGCCATGGATGTATTCGGCCACGCCACCGGAAAAGCTCAACTGGTCCGGCCTACGCCCCGCCCGCAAAGGCGGAAGCCGCAGCAAGGCGCGAGTCTCCTGCGACAGCGCCGCACCGCCGCACGCCTCGAACAGACTTGCCGCCATGGACGCCGCCACCGCCTCCAACGCCCCCAGTGCAGGCAGTTCGCCTATCGCAAGGCCGCTAGCCTTGGCATGCGCCACGCCGGCGAGTTCGATGTGGCTTACACAGCCTTGGCCATCCAGGCGCACCAGCCGCGCCCCCACATCCAGCGCCGTAAGGTCGATCACCGCACCGCCCTCACAGATCGCGATTTTGCTGGTGCCGCCGCCGATGTCGACATTCATCACCCGCAAACCCTCACGCGCCGAGGCCGCAACCGCCCCCGATCCATGCGCCGCAAGCGTGGTCTCCAACCCGTCACCCGCCGCCACCGCAACGAAGCGCCCGGTCTCGGAGGCGAACAATTCTCCGATTGCCCGCGCATTGCTTTTGCCTGAGGCGGTGCCGGTCAGAATCAGCGCTCCGGTATCGATCATTTCAGGCTCGATCTCGGCTTTCGCATACTGCCACCTAATGAAACCACTGAGCGCCTCGGTATCGATGGTGTCCGCATCGGCATACGGCGTGAGGAAGATCTCTGACTCATGCAGCAACTCCCGCCGCACGACCTGCGTGCGACCCATGCGCCGGCGCAGCACGATCCGTGAAAACGCCAGATGCGACGTAGAAGATCCGATATCCACGCCCACGCTCACCAGGCGGATCTCGTTGTCCCGATCCGGCGCGCGGCGGCTGCGGGCGAAGAAGATCCGCCCACCTTCGGTATCACTCGGCATAATCGTCGTCACGCATGCGGTTAACCTGCCCGGATTGCGCCAACTCCGCTAAGTATCCAGCGCGGACATACGGATCTTCGCGCGCATAGGAAATCACCGTGCCGCCATCGGCCAGATTCACGGCGGTGTCATCGCGTATCTCCTTGCCAGGTGCGCCGCCGGCCCGTTCGGGCACACTCCACATCAAATGACGCAACGGCACCGAGCCTGTATTGAAGATCTGATGATACCATCTACCGCCGCCCGGTCCCGCGCCCATGATCGCCCCCGGACTATGCTCGACCCGGAGCACCGTATCGCCGGCGCCATCCGCCCAGGGCATGGGCCCGGACCGCTCCGGCCACAGATACGAAAATCCTTGCCCACGCAGCCCCACCATGACGCTCGACGCCGACAGGATATGGGCCTTTGCGTATCGCCCCGGCCGATGCTCGCCCACTGCACACACCATTCCTGCGCCGGTCATCGACAAGGCAAGCTGGCGGTAGCCGGGCGAATAGCGGTTGTCCAACGGTAGGTCGCAGCCGATCGCATCGGGCACCAGATGGGTGCGGCACAATGCGAGCCCACGCACCGGATCGGGCTCCACATCGTCAAAGGCCAACCCAAGCTCGTCGTCGAACCTGTCGCGGAACACGAAAGGATTGGCGAACACCGCATCGACGTCGCCCAGCATGTTCACCAGCGCCGGCGCATTCGTGCCGGACAGCAGCAGCGCCGCCGACCCCGTCGCGTTCACCATGCGATGCACTGCATTCGGGGGCACCGAGAACAAAGACCCTGGCTGCCACTCGAACACCACGCGACGGTCGGTATCCTCCAGCCACAGCTCCGTGGTGCCGCGCCCCTCAAGCACCAGCACCAATTCCTCGAACAGATGTTTTTCAGATCGTGTGGCGCCAGACGCTGCGATCTCTATCAGGGCGCATCCCAGCCCGCCCTCGGTTCCGAACATTTGCAAATATGCGCCTGCCCCAGCGAGCCTGCGCCACGAGCCACGCACCACCTTGCGCAAGTCCAACGACGCCGCGCGCACCACCGGCACGCCCTCGTCCGCCATGAAGCGATCGTATGCAAGCGCCGGACGCAGAAACCGGCTGATCCCGGCTGCGCTCAACCCCACCGGCTCATGCCAGTGAACCTGCCCGTCAACCTCGTGCGGCATCAGCCCCCCGCCACCAGAAAAACCAAGGCCCCCGTGCCGATCAGGAACAACGGATTAAGCTGTGTAAGCAAGATGACCACTGTCGCCACAAGGGCCACGGCCCAGGCCAGCCACCCGCCGGACGCGGCCCGAAACAAGGTGAGGCTCCCCGCCAGAATCAACCCGGCCGCCACCGGCGCCAGGCCCTGCTCCACCGCCTTCTGCCACGCCGCCCCGCGATAACGTGCCCACACGCGCGCCAACAGCAGAACCAGTATCGACGACGGCAGAAAGATCGCAAACGTCGCCACCGCAGCACCCGCAAGCCCGGCCGCCTGCCAGCCGATCAACGTCACGATCAGCGACGTGGGTCCTGGTGCCATCTTGGAGATTGCAAAATCCGCCACGAACGTCGCCTCGTCGATCCAGCCATGGACCAGGACCGCCTGGCGATGCACCTCCGGCAAAATCGCTTGGCCGCCACCCACCGACATCAGCGACAGCGGCGCCATGATCAGCAGCAGGGCCAGAACCGGATTGTCCCGCATCACTGGCGATACCGAAATGCGAGTGCCACGCTGACCGGCGCCATTAGCAGAACAACCGCGAATATCGGCAACTTCAGTAATCCCACACCGGCAAACACAACTCCTAGCACACAGGCCGGCCACAGCCTGCGCACCTGCCGACGAGCCGCCCGCAGGCCCATCGAAGGCGACATGCCGATTGCCGCCGCAGCCGCGCCCTGCAACGCCAGATGGGTCGCCTCGTAGCGCGACAGCCAGCTGTACCCCGCCGCCATCACGACCACGATCAGCATCGGCGGCACAATCACGCCCAACGCCGCCACGACAGCGCCAAGGCTGCCGCACAGCCGATAGCCAATCCAGATCGGCAGATTGACCACGTTCACCCCCGGCAGCGCCTGCGCCATCGCTAGCCCGGTGAGAAACTCCTCCTCGGTCAGCCAGCGCCGCCGACGCACACACTCGTTCATCATCCAGCCTGTCAACCCACCGCCGAAACTGGTTACGCCCAGCTTGGCAAAGGCGAGGAACAGATCCTTTAACCCAGGGGGTGGCGCGCCATCAGTCAAATAACCGGCCTTATCTTGAGCTGCGCATTGTCACGCATCCCGGCGATATTGCCACGCCCCTAAGATCCGATCGCTTGTTCGCTCGTCAATAATATTTTTCTTCCTGTGCACACTGGGTCGAATGTCTCGGAAGTCCGGCGGGCCCAATACCGCGGAGAGCAAAACAATGACCGGCCTCTACAATCAGACCGAGGACGACACCGCGAAGAAATTGCCCCACGAACGTCCGCTTGATCTCGACGCCAACAACCAGCAATCGGAGCGCTGGGGCGAAAAGCGCACCTTGGTCCGCGCGCTTGAAGGCAGCTACGGCCATCTTTACAAATCGCTGGTGGACGAGCCACGGGTGTATTCCTCCACCGCAATGGCATGGAAAGGCTGCCCAGGCCTTTACGGCAAGCATGTCATAAGGCCGCAGCATGCCAAAGTGACGCAGTCGATCGAGTGCCATCTGGAGGTGTTCGCCCCCGGCAGAAATGCCGATGGAGCTCTGCGACGACGGACTTATCAAGCACCTGGTGCACGAGCGCTTCCTGCACTGGGACGTGAGCTACGAATGCGATGAAGAATACCATTGGTCGTGGAACGCCGTGCCCAAGAAATATCCCTCGAAACGCGGTGACTTCATCTTCATCGCGCTCCACTCGAATGACCAGCACTTCGCAACCGGCCCACCGAAGCGCGCATTATCGTGATCAGCAACCGCATCATCAAAAAGATGGGCATGGACTGATTCGAACAGGTCGCCCCAGCTCCAGCGGAGTAAGCAAGGCTGGGCTCTGCCCAGACCCGCCAGGGGCCAAGCCCCTGGACCTCATCATCAGGGTAGGATTTCGAAGGGTGGGAGAGGGGTGAACACGACGGGCTCGATAACCCGCGTGCGCGCCCCCCTCCCATCCTTTCGAATGTCTTAAACCTCATATCAGGTGCAGGGGGCGCGGCCCCCTGCCGGGTCCAGGGCAGAGCCCTGGCCTTTCTACTTCTCAGTGCCCGCGCAGGATCTGACTGAGGAACAGTTTCAGGCGGTCGGTTTGGGGATCTTCGAACATTCTTGTGGGGGTGCCGGATTCGACGATTTCACCGCGGTCCATGAACACCACGCGGTCGGCGACCATGCGGGCGAAGCCCATTTCGTGGGTGACGCAGACCATGGTCATGCCAGATTCGGCGAGGCTCACCATGGTATCGAGCACTTCCTTGATCATTTCAGGATCCAGCGCCGAGGTCGGTTCGTCGAACAGCATGATCTTGGGCTTCATGCACAGCGCACGCGCGATGGCGACGCGCTGTTGCTGGCCGCCGGAGAGTTGGCCCGGGTATTTCCTGGCCTGCTCGGGAATTTTAACCTTGCGCAGGAAGTCCATCGCCAGTTCTTCGGCTTCGGCCTTGGGCATCTTCCGAACCGAGATCGGGGCCAGGGTGCAGTTCTCAAGGATGGTGAGGTGGGGGAACAGGTTGAACGATTGAAACACCATGCCGACTTCGCGGCGGATGGTGTCCAGCGCGCGCAGGTCATCGGTGAGCTCGGTGCCATCCACGACGATGCGGCCTTCCTGGTGGGTTTCCAGACGGTTGATGCAGCGAATCATGGTGGATTTGCCCGAGCCGGACGGCCCGCAAACCACGACGCGTTCCTTCTGCGCGACATTCATCGTCACGTCGCGCAGGACGTGCATGGTGCCGTACCATTTGTTGACTTTATCGAGAACGATCGCGGGCGCTTCTTCGGCCATAGTTTTATTCCTCTAGCGATTATGCGCGCTGTCGAGCTTGCGCTCGATACCGCGGCTATACGTTGACATGGCGTAACAGAACGCAAAGTAGATGATCGCCATCACAATATAGATCTCAGTCGAACTGCCTTGCCAGGTTGGATCGGACATTGCGGTTTTACCCGATGTCAGCAAGTCGAAAATACCAATGATCAATACCAGCGATGTATCTTTGAAAAATCCGATGAACGTGTTGACCAACGGCGGGATTACAAGGCGTAGCGCCTGTGGCAACGTGATCTTCATGGTTTTCTGCCAATAGGACAGGCCGAGGGCGTCGGCCGCTTCGGCCTGTCCTTTCGGCAGGGCCTGCAGGCCGCCACGAATTACTTCGGCCACATAGGCGCCCACGAACAGGATGATGGCGATCTGTGCCCGCAGCAACTTGTCGATGTTCATGCCGGTGGGCAGGAACAGCGGCAGCATTACACTGGCCATGAACAGCAGGGCCACCAGCGGCACGCCGCGGATGAGTTCGACGTAGAGCACGCAGACCAGCTTCACGGCGGGCATCTGGGTGGAGCGCCGGCCGAGGGCCACGAGCACGGCCAGCGGGAAGGCGAACGCCAGACCGAAGGTGGCCAGAATCAGCGTGATGGGCAGGCCACCCCATTCGTCCTGCGGCACGAAGCGCAGGCCGAACACGCCGCCCCACATCAGTAGGCCGATTATGGCGAGCGTGGCGACCCAGATCAAGACCAGCTCCTTGCGCCAGAACCGGCGCATCGCCGACATGATATAGAGGCCCAGGAACAAGGCGATACAAATAGCCGGGCGCCATTGCTCATCGAAGGGATAGCGACCGAACAGCATGAAGCGCCATTTGTCGCCAACGGCGGCCCAGCAGGCGCCCACCCCATGCGCCGCGCGACAGGTGGCGGGGTCCGGGTTGCCGTTCGGCAAACTTGGCACCGTCCAGATCGCATTCAGGAAGCCCCAGTCGAAGAACCCGAGGGCACCGCGTACGATCAGGTAGCCGAACAGGATGGTGACGCCGCTTGAAAGCCAGCCCTTGAACAGATTGGCACGCATCCACGCCATCGGCCCATAGAAGCTGCTGGGCGGGCGATTGCGTGAATCGACTGGAACATGGATCGTGGCGGTCGCGGTCTCGGCGGGCGGTGTCATTGGCTCAGCGCTCCGTCAGCGCAATGCGCGCGTTGTACCAATTCATGAACAGACTGATCGATAGACTGATCGACAGGAACACCGCCATGACGATGGCGATGCCTTCGATCGCCTGGCCGGTTTGGTTCAGGGTTGTCTGTGACAGGGAGACAACGTCCTGAAAGCCGATTGCAACCGCGAGCGAGCTGTTCTTGGTGATGTTGAGATACTGGCTGGTCATCGGGGGGATGATTACGCGGGTGGCCTGCGGCAGCACGATCTGTCGCAGAATGGCGCCTTGGCGCATGCCAAGTGCGCCGGCGGCTTCCCATTGACCGCGGGGCACGGCCTGAATGCCGGACCGCACGATTTCGGCGATATAGGCCGAGGTATAGACGGTGAGGCCTGTCAGGAGTGCGAAGTATTCCGGCGAGATGGTGCCGCCACCGGTGAAGTTGAAGCCGCGCAAGGCCGGGTAGTCGATCGTGAACGGGGCACCCAATGCCGCCCAGACGACAGCCGGCAGCACGACCATCAGGCCAAGTGCCACCGGCCATACGGCGGGCTTCTCGCCGGTTTCGTCACGCCGGCGCAGGGCGGTGCGATTCCAGGCGAAGGCTGCTACCACCCCCACGACGAAGGCCGCCAGCGTCCACCAATGCGCATCCTGCCAATCCAGCAGCGGCACTTTCAGGCCGCGATTGGACAAGAACACGGCATCCCCGATCTTGAACGCCTGGCGTGGGGCTGGGAGGGTTTGCAGCACGGTGTACCACAGCAGCAACTGCAACAGCACTGGTATGTCGCGCAGCGTCTCGACATAGACGGCGGTGATCTTTGAAACGAGCCAGTTCTTCGACAGCCGGCCGATGCCGATGATCGTGCCGAGGATGGTCGACAACACAATTCCAATTACCGCCACTTTCAGCGTGTTCAACAAACCCACCACGATGGCGCGGCCGTAGGTGTTGATCGACGGGTCGTAGGGGATCAGGGCCTCACCGATCGGGATGCCGGCCGTGCGGTTGAGGAAGCCAAAGCCGGTGGCCACGTGCTGGATATCGAGGTTGCGCTGCGTGTTGCGCGCCAGATACCAAATCGCCAGCACAAGGGCGGAGATGATCAGAACCTGGAAAACAATGTTGCGGAACCGTGGATCGGACCAGGACAGGCGCACGCCACGCTTCGGGGCGAGGCGCGTATTGGCGAGGCGCGGATCAAAAGATGAGGACATCGTGCCTGCTTCCTGCGGCGTTGACCGCGAATAGATAGTGATTCAGACACGTCAATGACGCGACTGGTGCTCTGCTCGCAATTGCCATGCCGCTCAGACTTGCGCCGAACGCAGAACAGAAGTCTGCGGCCAAGGGCACGGCAGAGCAATGCGCCTTCGCGTCGTATGCACAAAAAAAGCCGCCTCGGTTGCCCGAAGCGGCTCATTTTTAATCTGACGCTTTAGCGGATCGGGGGGGCGTAGTGCAGTCCGCCCTTGTTCCAGATGTTGTTGATGCCGCGCGGCACGCCAAGCACGGTGATATTGCGGTCCCAGGTCTCGCCGAAATTACCGACCTGCTTGATGACGTTGTAGGCCCACTTGTTATCGATGGCCAAAGCCTTGCCCATGTCGCCTTCAAGGCCAAGCAGGCGGCGGATGTCGGGGTTGGTATCCTTCAGCTTCTCATCGACGTTCTTGCTGTCAACGCCGTATTCCTCGGCGGCAACGGTGGCGAAATAAGTCCAGCGAACGATGTCGAACCACTTGTCGTCACCCTTGCGGACCACGTAGCCCAGTGGCTCCTTGCTGATGATGTCGGGCAGCAGCACGAAATCTTCCTTGTTTGCCTGCGTGGCGCGGAAGGTGGCCAGTGCCGAGCTGTCGGTGGAGTAGCTGTCGCAACGGCCGGACAGGAAGGCGCTTTGAATTTCAGCTAGGTCCTGGATCAGGATTGGGGTGAACTTCATCTTGTTCTGACGATAATAGTCGGAAATCGCGAGTTCGGTGCTGGTGCCCGGCTGGACGCAGATGGTGGCGCCGTCCATCTCCTTGGCGGACTTCACACCCAGCGACTTCTTCACCAGGAAGCCGGTGCCATCATAGTAATTTATGCCGGCGAATTCGAGGCCAAGATTGGCTTCGCGACCCAGCGTCCAGGTGGTGGAGCGCACCAGAAGATCCACTTCGCCAGACTGCAGCGCGGTGAAGCGGTTGGTGGTGGTCAGCGCGGTGAACTTGATCTTGGTGGCGTCGCCCAGCACGGCGGCGGCCACGTTGCGGCAGCTATCGGCATCGATGCCGCGCATTACGCCCTGGCTGTCGGGCAACGAGAAGCCGGGAACGGCGCCAGCGACGCCGCAAATCAGCATGCCGCGGGCCTTCACAGCATCCAGCGTGGCCGAGCCGGAGGGCTGGGCGTAAACGGGAGCGGCAGCCAGCAGGGCCGTTGCCAGCAAGCCGCCGGTGAGGGTCAGTCGCATCATTGCGTGTCTTCCTAAACATAAACGCGGATTAGCCCCGCACGGGCCGGGAAGGTGCCCTGCGTTTGGTGCAAGATCAATGGCCAGTTTCGTCTCCATCGGCGAATTTTGTTCCGGGACGCGCGACGTGTCGCTGCAGGTCCGCCAGGGTGCAGTGCAGCAACGCGCCCTGATGCGTGGCCTCCAGCACCACGACAGGAGCAAAGCCAGCCTCCAGCGCCTCCTGCCAGCGTGGCGCACAGAGGCACCAGCGATCGCCGGGGTTCAGGCCGGGAAAGCCGTATTCCGGCATCGGTGTCGACAGGTCGTTTCCCGCGGCGGCGCTGAACGCGAGGAATGCCGCATCCATCACGGCACAGACCGTGTGGCTGCCGGCATCCTGCACCATCGTGTCGCAACAGCCATTGCGGGTAAATCCCGTCAGTGGCGCCAGCGAGCACACCGCAAGCGGGCCACCCTGAACGTTGCGCGCCGCTTCCCGCTTGGGCCCGCGCCCGAACGCCGTATTGCCATCCGGCATCGTGTTTCTTCCTTGTATAGACTGCTTTGCACAGGCACATCGCCATCATGCTCCATATCGTCAAGCTGGCCGTCGGGATTCGTGACATCGAGCATCTCCGCGCGGTCCAGGCCGCCCGCGCGGCCTCGCGTCCACCTTTGCGCCATCAGACCCGCAGCTTCCCGCGACGGCGCGACGAGATTGTGGACGGGGGTTCGATCTATTGGGTGATCGCGGGCGCCGTTCTTCTGCGCCAGCGCATCACCGACATCATCGAAGACCGTTGGGACGACGAAACCGCCTGCGCCGGCTTGGTGCTGGACGCCAATTTGGTGCCGGTGCACGCCACGCCGATGCGGGCATTCCAGGGCTGGCGGTATCTCAGCGGCGAGGCGGCACCACCGGATCTCGACAAGCAGACGGCATCCTTCTCGGACGAACTGCCGGAAGCGATGCGGCGTTCGCTTCAATCGCTGGGGCTTTTATGACGGTGAGCCATCCGGCCCGGGCCGTTTCCTCTCTTGCGCGACACCGACGAGAAGCGTCATAGATTTCAGAAGCCTGAGTGACGTTCCTCGCAGGCGCTCTCAAATCATTGGAAGCCAGCCATGATCTCGCGCCGCGCCCTCTTCTCCACTCCCCTGATCGCCGCTTCCCTGGTTGTGTCGGCAGCCGCTGCTGAGGCC
>JAYTHH010000549.1:0-7594 GCA_043732745.1 Rhodospirillales bacterium | reverse complement strand
GTGCTAATGGAGACGATGTTTCGTGCCACCGCGCTGGAAAGCCGGTTTCCGCTGAACATGAACGTGCTGACCGCCGACCGAACACCACGCGTCCTGGGCCTCAAGGAGGTGCTGCGGCAATGGCTCGATCACCGGTTCGAGGTGCTGGGCCGGCGCTCCCGCTTCCGGGTGGTGGCAATCGAGAAGCGGCTGGAGATCCTGGACGGTTTCATCAAGGTCTATCTGAACCTCGATGAAGTGATCCGCATTATCCGCTTCGAGGACGAGCCGAAGCGGACGCTCATAAAAGCCTTCGAACTCAGCGAGATCCAGGCCGAAGCCATTCTCAACATGCGGCTGCGCTCGTTGCGCAAACTGGAGGAGATGGAAATCCGCCAGGAGCACGCAAAATTGTTCGCCGAACTGGCCGCGTTGCAGAAGCTGCTGGCGAGCGATGCGATGAAATGGTCGAAGATCACCTCCGAACTCAAGGCCACCAAGGCCAAGTTCGGCAGCGGACCCTTGGGTGCGCGGCGGACCGTCCTGGGCGATGTGCCGACGGCGATCGACGTGTCGATGGATGCGTTCGTCGAGCGCGAGGCGATTACAGTGATTCTCTCAGAGAAGGGCTGGATTCGTGCGGTCAAAGGCGTGGTGTCAGATGCTTCCGAGTTGAAGTTCAAAGACAGCGATAAGCTTCGACTGCTGATCGCCTGCGACACCACGGCAAAGCTCTGTCTGTTTGCGACGAACGGGCGTGCTTATACGTTGAAGGCGGGCGATATTCCGCGCGGTCGCGGCGATGGGCAGCCGGTGCGTCTGCTTGCGGATCTATCCGACGGTGATGACGTGGTGCGGCTGTTTGTGCTTCGTGACGGTATCAGGCTGTTGGTGGCGAACGCCGCCGGGCGCGGGTTTATCGTGCAATCAGACGAGCTTGCGGCTGAGAAGCGCACCGGCAAGCAGATCCTGGTCGTGAAGCCTGGTGAGGAAGCGATGTTGTGCCTCGAGGCCGAGGGCGACCACGTGGCCATCGTCGGCGAAAATCGTAAACTGTTGGTGTTCCCCATCGACCAGATTCCAGAAATGCAGCGTGGTCAGGGGGTTATTCTACAGCGCTACAAAGATGGCGGTATGCGGGACGCCAAGGTATTCCGGGCCGAAGACGGTCTGACCTGGCGGTTGGGCGACAAGACCCGCACCGAGCCGAAACTGACGGAATGGCTTGGCGATCGTGGCCAGGCGGGCAAGATGGTACCGAATGGTTTCCCCAAAAGCGGAAAGTTCAACTGACATGACCGACGGACTCATCGCACTCGACCTTGGCGCCCGCCAAGCAATCCTGGATGCAGCGACCTCATTGCAATCCGACAGCGAAAAGGTGCTGGCCCGAATTGTGCGCCATAAAAGCTTGCTCGGGCAGGAGCAGTCATGCCTCGACGACATGGAGGCAATCTATCGCGAACTTGGCCACACGCCGTTCCGGGTGAAGATCGACGCCCGCGCACTGGCCGATCACCCTGGCTTTTCGCCACCGTTGATCGACTATGCCGGCCGCTACCCGGTGGCGGCGCTGCATCGGCCGCGGGAGGTCCGGGGGCGCAGCCTGATGTTGCAAGGCCATGTCGACGTGGTGCCGGAAGGGGCGGCGGAGCTTTGGACAACCCCGCCCTTCGAGCCGAGCATCCGCAACGGTCGCATGTACGGACGCGGTGCTGCGGACATGAAGGCGGGAGTGGTGGCAGCGTTGATGGCGGTGCGGGCCATCCGTCTCGCAGGGTTGCAACCGGCGGCGGAATTGCAGATGGCCGCTGTGATCGAAGAGGAATGCACCGGCAACGGCGCGCTTGCCGTGATGCAGGCGTTGCCGAAACCGGATGCCTGCCTGATCCCGGAGCCGGGCGGCGGCGGCCCTGCCTTGTATGTGGCGGAAGTCGGCGTTGTGTGGGCGTGGGTCACGGTGATCGGCAAGCCCGTCCATGTGCGCGATATGCTGGCCGGCGTAAACGCGATCGAGGCGGCGATGGCGATCGCCGGGCGGTTCAAGCCTTATGAACAGGAAATGAACCGAGGCGAGCATCGCCATCCGTCCTTCGCGGCCGACAATCACCCGATCAACATCAATCTCGGCACGATCGAGGGCGGCGAGTGGAACAGCTCGGTGCCCAACAAGGCGCGGATCGGCCTGCGCGTGGGGGTGATGCCTGGTCGCTCCTGCCGCAGCGTGGCTGCCGATATCGAGCGCATCGTGGCCGAGGCGGCATCGGATCTGCGCCTGCCGCCAGGTCACGCGAAAGTGGTGTTCCAGGGCTTCATGGCGGATGGCTGCACATTTCCCGCCGAGCAGGCGATCAGCCGAGCGGTCTCGGGCGTGCATGCACAGGTCTTTGGCGAGGAACTACGCCATTCGGCGTCACCAGGGCTGACCGATGCGCGACATTACGTGCTGTACCAGGGCACCGAGGCGACCTGCTACGGGCCGGATTGCGACAATATCCACGGCATCGACGAGAGCGTCGGGCTGGAATCGATGCACAAGGTGACGCAGGCTTTGGCGTTGCTGGTGGCCGGCTGGTGCGGCGTGGAGAAAATCTGACCTTGCTGTGTTTCAGCCGACGCTGACGATTTCCGTGACGGCTGCCGGCGCGCTCGATAGCCGCCAGCGGCCACCAACAAGGATTTCGCTGGGTTGAAAGCGCGCCTTGTAGGCCATTTTCCGGCTCTCCTGCACCCAATAGCCAAGATAGACATGCGGCAGGCCCATCGCCCTTGCCCGCTCGATGAGCCAAAGAATGGTGAATGTGCCGATCGAGCGACGCTCCAGTTCCGGCTGGAAATAAGAATACACCGCTGACAACCCGTCGCCGAGGCGGTCGGTCAGGCAGGCGCCGACGAGTTGGTCGTCGGGATCGCGAAACTCGACCATGAAGGTCTCGATCGGCGTGTCCTCCACCATGGCGCGATAATCGTAAAAACTCATGGTAGCCATGTCGCCGTCGCCGTGGCGGGCGTTCTGGTAGCGTTGGAACAACTGGTATTGCTCGGCGGTGGCGCGTGCCGGCACGTCGGTGCCTTCCAGTCCGGCATTGGCTTTCTGCACGCGACGCAGCGACCGGTCTGGTTTGAACTGTGCCACCGGAATCCGGATCGGCACGCAGGAATTGCAGCCCGGACAGACCGGCGCATAGGCGATGTTGTGGCTGCGGCGAAAGCCGGCGCGGGACAGACGGTCATGCAAAGGCTCGGCATCCGGGCCGGCAATTTCGGTGACGACCTTGCGCTCGGTCCGGCCCGGAAGATACGGGCAGGGCAGGGGCGCAGTGGTGTAGAAAAACTGCGGGCGCCGCGGCGGCTTGTAGCTCATGCGTAAGGCCCGCCCATGCCTGATGCGTTGGCACCCATGTTCCAGCCCATTGGCCCAGCGGTCAAATACTGACGCAGCGCACTGCGACGCATCACCACGAGGCCCGACAGCATGTCGTGGAATGTGCGGTGCCGTGTCGTGATCACCGCCACCACCGTCCAGATCACGCCGGCGGCCATCGTGACCCAATAGGCCGCAATATAGACAAGCGCCTGAAGCGCCGTCGGCTCGCCCAAATCGGCGTCCCGCACCACGATCAGGCCGAACAACGCTTGTCCCGGTGAGGCCTGCAGCGGCGTCATCAGGAACAGCCAGCCATAGAAGGGCGGCAGCAAGGCCAGCAAGGCGAACAGCGGCGCGCCGAATCCCAATGTAACGACGGTGAGTGCCGCCAGAACCAGCCAGATCACCATGCCGATCACGCCGATCAGCACCGCATCCACGATCCAGGCAAGCACGCGGCGGGTGAGCAATCCGCCGGTCAACATGTCCTCGCGAAGTGCGACATCGTCAGGGGAGGCATATGGCATCGCGTTGGGCGCGCTCATGGGGACAAACCTATGCGAACCGCCACCGAAGTGGGGCGGGACGATATAGATATAGTATCGCCGTCATGCCATCGCTGTAGAAAATTACGCGACAAATTACTGAGCGGATTGCCGGATTGGCCGGGGGACACCAGGAAGCGGCTGCGCTCCTGATCGGCAAGATCGTAGATGCCGCGATAGGCTGCACCGTGCACCGACTCGAAATTGTCCTGCCGCACGCCGCCGCGCCCCACGGTGGCATCCGAGCCGGGGGCGGCGATGCGCGCTTCGGTCAGTCGATCCAGGAATGGAATGGCGCGCAGGGCCGGGGCACCGAAGCCGGCGCTATGGGCGGCACCCCAGCGCCAACTGGCGATGTCAGGTCCGAAACGGTTGGTTAAGGTCGCCATGGCTTCCGACAGGCTTTGGCGCAGGAGGTCGTCGCATGAGCCGTTGCAGAAATCGGTGCCGCCCGGCCGCAGCGCTTTATGTACAAAGTCCGGCCAGGGCGCAGCGGCACCGGCTTCGCCTGGGGGGACCAATTGTGTTTCGAGCAGTCGGCGGCCGAACGCGATCATCCAGGCGTTGTAGATCAGCGGTGCTGCAAGATCCTCCCGCATCCGGCCGTCCCATGTGGCCAGCGAAGGCGAGAATGGCCGCAGGCGGGGCAGCAATTCTACGGCTATCAGATCGAGGTCATCCACCTGCATGGCCGCGAAGTCGGCTACCGTGGCCGATGGCGTCGTGTCCAGCATCTGGCGAATCCGCCGCGCTCGCACGTCCGAAAACCAGTCTCGCCCGAGGAAAATCGGAAAATCCGGCGGCGCCACGCGCTCGTTCGCATTGACCACGCGGCCACTTGGCGGCGACACCACATGCGGCAGCTCGTCGCCGGAGGCCCAGCCAATCCAGTCTCCGCTGCCATCGGCGCCATTAGCCGGCCATGCTCCGCGGCCGGAGCGGCGGATCGGCACGCGGCCGGTGACGAAGAAGCCGATTGTATCCCGATCCGCCACGGTGAGGTTCTGCACCGGCGACGAGATCCGCGCCGCCACGGCGCCGGCTTCGGCCACGCTGCGGGCGCGGTTCAACGCCAGCAAGCCGGAGGCGGCGGTATCGCCAGGCGCAAGATTGGCCATCGACACCGTGATGATGCGATCTCGCTCTCCCACGAGGTCGCTGATCACCGGCCCATGGGTGGTCTCACGCACTACAAGGGTCTCGTCTGTTTCACCGCGGATATGAATGGTTTCGGTTCGGGTGATGAAGGGGCGCGGTCCGGATTCGGTCATGACGCCGCCAGCATCCGCGGTTTCAATAAACAAATCCTGAACATCCGCCCCGGTCGTGGTGAAGGTCCACGCGATATGGCCGTTCTGGCCCACCACGAGAAATGGCAAGCCAGGCGCCGTGCCGCCCACCAGGCTGCGATCCGGCAGGTCGATGCGCGCCAGATACCAGATCGCCGGCATCCCGTAGGACAGATGCGGATCGCCGGCGAGCAAGGGGTGTCCGGTGGCGCTGTTGGCGCCATCGACCGCCCAACCGTTGCTGGCGCTAGAAGGCAGAGTGAACGGATCGGGGAAGTTCGGCAGCAGGCTGGCCCAGGCCCGCGCGACAATGCCCGAAGCGGGTGATGAAGCGGGCAATGAGGCTTGGGCGGGAAGGGCGTCCTGTCTGGGCCACAGCGCTTCGATCTGCTCACGGGTCAGGTGATCGGAGAGATGCAGCCGGGCCAGCTCGGTGCGCCAGTTGCCGGACAGGTAGAGCCCCATCGTTTTGCCCCAAAGCAGGCTGTCGGCTGCCGTCCAGTGCCTGGGCGCGCCGAGCAGGGCGAATTCCAGCGACGCGAATCGGCCCTCGCGGTCGATCCAGGCATTGACGCCGGTGGCGTAGGCCTCCAGTACGGCGCAGGTTTCGGCGGACAGGGCGTCAAGATCAGCCTTGGCGTGGTCGCGCAGATTGAGCGTCCGGTTGAGCCGGTCGAGCCTGATGGCCGGCTTTCCCACCAGTTCGCTGATCTCACCACGTGCCACGCGACGCATGAGATCCATCTGAAACATCCGCTCGCGCGCATGCAGGAAGCCCAAAGCCGTCGCCGCGTCGGCCTCGGTGCCAGCTGCGATGCGGGGAATGCCGTCGGTGTCGATGGTGACGGCCACCTTCTTGGACAGGCTGGGCAGACGCAGGTCGATGTCACCGCCCGGCAGCGTGCGCCAGATCACGGCGCCAACGACGAGCAGGACCGCAAATACCACGACCGCCAGAGGCAGCAGCATCCAGCGCATCAGGATGCGGCCGATGCGGGGGAGTTGACTGGTCGGATCTGTCATTTGCCGGACATGGCCATCCTGATGCGAAAGCAAAGCCGCGCTTGCCGGTTTTTGCGCTGCTGCTAGGGTTCGGCTTCGACAGTGGGAACATCCAGGCAATGACCAACACCAGCGACGCCTCGCGGCCAGAATTCACTGGAGAGCTGTTCGAAAAGGGCATCGCCATGCGCCGCGCCGTGGCTGGCGACACCTATGTGGATGCAGCACTCGGCGGTGCCACTGACTACACCGCCGATCTGCAGAAGCTGGTGACCGAGACCGCCTGGGCAATGGTGTGGAGCCGACCAGGACTCGATCGCAAATACCGGTCGATGGTCACCGTGGCGATGCTGGCGGCGATGGACCGCTCCCATGAGCTGAAAACCCACATGCGCGGCGCGCTGAACAACGGTGTCACGCGGGACGAGATCAAGGAAATTCTGCTGCAGGCCTGCATCTATGCTGGATTTCCGGCAGGACTCGAGGGCTTCCGGGTGGCTGGCGAGCTGTATCGGGAGATCGACGCAGCTTTGGTGCATAAGGTTTAAACGAAGGAACACAACTCGGGGGTTTTTGGGAGGGCGAATTGAAAGGCCGTCGTTTCGCGCCCGACGTCCGGGATTGGCCGGCCCTGATGGCCCGCTTCCCTAAAACTGAAGAACCAAGGATAAGTTGATTTATTTTCAGTCGTTTGACTTTTTCCTTTCATTATAAGTGCCATTTTCGGGCTAGAAAAATCGCGTGACCAAGGGCGTCCCTTTCATAAAAATCTCTTCACAAAGCGTTATAAAACAGATAGCCTTACCTCCAAGCTAAATTATTCTGAACGGAGCCTGCTTAATGCGTATGATTACAAAAATTCTTGGTGGTGTGGCGATCGCCGTTATGGCCATCTCATCCGCCCACGCTGCGCCGAGTGGTGTTAGCTTCACCTCCAAGTTCAACGCCTCGAACAACGGCGCGGTGACGATCACTGGTACGGATCTGTCGAACCTGACGTCGTTGACGAACAGCACCGGCAACTTCGCGATGAATTTTGGCTCAGGGCCAACCTACATGAGTGGTTCGGCTGTCACTGCTACTCCGGGCAGTCTGGCGATCCCTGCTGGGACGAACACAAGTGGCTCACTTAGCGGCTTCGGTATGACCTTCGGCAACTTTACGTTTAGCGAGACGTCTGGCTTCTATGCGAAGTCAAGCGGGGATTCCGGTTCCACCTTCCTGAACCTGTCCTTCGTCGGCAATATCACGGACAGCACTGGTTTCTATGCGACGCAGCTGGCCCAGGTTTCAGAAACGGTTAATGACACCAATGGTGTCATCGGCGCCTCCATCTCGTTGACAACTCCAGTGCCTGAGCCGACGTCTATGCTTCTCGTCGGTTCCGCCATGCTCGGTCTCGCCGCGGTTCG
>JAYTHH010000548.1:0-7604 GCA_043732745.1 Rhodospirillales bacterium | reverse complement strand
GTCGAAGAACACCTCGCAGGTGTTGTGATTCATCATCGTTCGGATGGGGCGGATGGTAAGGCCATGGCCGATTGCCTCTCGCATGTCGACCACGAAGGTCGACAGACCCTCGGTCTTCTTGGCCACCTGGTCGCGTGGGGTGGTGCGTGCCAGAAGCAGCATAAGGTCGGAATGTTCGGCCCGGCTGGTCCATATCTTCTGGCCGTTGATGATGTAGTTGTCTCCCTCGCGCCGGGCGAAGGTGCGCAAGGCCGTGGTGTCGGTACCCGAGCCGGGCTCGGTAACGCCGAAGGCCTGCAGGCGGAGAGAGCCGTCGGCGATGCCGGGCAGGTAGGCGGCCTTCTGTGCCGCGGACCCGTGGCGCAGGATTGTACCCATAATGTACATTTGTGCGTGGCAGGCAGCGCCGTTGCACCCTTGCTCGTGAATGGTCTCCAGGATGGCCGCGGTCTCACCGAGGCTGAGACCGGCGCCCCCATATTCCTCGGGAATGAGCGCGCCGAGGTAGCCAGCTTCAGTGAGAGCCTTGACGAATTCCGTCGGATAGCCGCGTGCGGCGTCCAGTTCTCGCCAATAGGGCGCCGGAAACCGGGCGCAGAGCTTCGCGACTTCCGCGCGAATCTCGCTGTGCGGATCGCTGCCAGGAGGGAGAATTTCCGTTACGTTTTGGTCCATCTTGTTCCCTTTCGGCGCGGTTATTTCGTGTGGCAGGGATAGTGCCGGGCGCCGCCGAGCGCAACATGGACGATTATTGTGCAGCGCACACAAAGGATCGGTGGCCATTCCAGTATTTTTTTATCAAACTGTTTGACGAGGAAGCTATCTGCGCTAACGCGCGGATTTGTTCGCGAAGCGACCGAAAATTACCCCCTGGCAATTGCGTCTCACAGGATGTTGCATTCTTAGAATGTGTTTTGCAGACTTTACCCTGATAAGATGGAGATAGCGTGACGATGCAGGTTCGCTGGCTTTGCCTTGCCCTCGCAGCACTGGCGCCGTCATCGACGGTGGTAGCTCAGCCTGCCGCCGCTCCATCGACGCCACCAACACAAACGGCGCCTTCGGCTCCTGCAGCGCCGCAGGGTGGGGGCATCCCGGTAACGATCGCGAAGCCTGTACGCCAGGACGTACCGGTGTTCCTGCGAGGACTTGGACTGGTGGCGGCATCAAAGACCGTGATCGTGCGGCCGCGCGTGGACGGGACGATCGATCGGGTGGCGTTCACTGAAGGTGAGGAACTGGCGGCGGGCGCACTGATCGCCCAGCTGGACCCCCGCCCCTATCAGGCTGTGCTTGACCAAGCGTTGGCGCGCAAGGCGTCCGACCAGGCGACATTGGCCAATGCAAGGCTGGATCTGCGGCGCTCGACCCAATTGGCAACCAACCAGTTCGCCGCACAGCAAACGGTGGACACCCGGGCCGCGACTGTGACGCAACTTGAGGCGAACATCAAAGGCGACGAGGCGACGGTTTCGGCGGCGCGACTGAACCTTGAATTCACCAGTATCACGGCGCCGTTCGACGGTCGCGTGGGCTTGCGGTTGGTTGATCCCGGCAATTTCGTGCGGGCGGCCGACAATACGAGCCCTGGCATTGTGTCGTTAAGCCAGATCCGGCCGATCAGCGTGACGTTCACCATGGCGCAGGACAATCTGCCGGACATCACGGCTGCCATGGCGCGCGGCAAGCCGCCGGTGGTGGCGTGGAGCGCGGATGACAAGGTGAAGCTGGCTGAAGGCGAACTGTTGACGATCGACAACGCGATCGACGCCACCACCGGCACGATAAAGATCAAGGCCAGCTTCGCCAATGCCGATAACAAGCTGTGGCCGGGTCAGTTCGTCAACGCGCGCCTGCTGGTGGACAACCGGAGCAAGGCGCTGACAGTGCCGAGCTCGGCGGTGCAGCGCGGGCCGGCCGGGCTTTTCATCTATGTCGTCAAACCCGACCAGACGGTGGCGGCGCGACCGATCGACGTGGTGCAGGACACCGGCACGATCTCGGTCGTGACCAAGGGCCTGGCCGACGATGAGACCTTCGTGCTGAGCGGCCAATCCCGCCTCAGCAACGGCGCCCGGATCAGCGCCATCATTCCCTCGGCGAGTTAGACGAACCACTCCAGACCCAGACGCGTCGACGCAACCTTGAGCACGAACGGATCGCCGGCATGAGCATCTCGACCCCCTTCATCCGGCGACCGGTCGGCACATCGCTTCTGATGGCCGCCATTCTGCTGGTTGGGCTGGCCGCGTATCCGCTGCTGCCGGTGGCACCGCTACCGAGGGTGGATTTTCCGACCATCCAGGTGACAGGAAGCTTTCCCGGCGCCAGTCCGGAAACCATGGCCACCACGGTCGCGGCACCTTTGGAACGGCAGTTCAGCCAGATCGCAGGCGTCAGCCAACTGACGTCGATCTCAGTGGCGGGCGGCACGCAGATCGTTCTGCAATTCGACCTTGACCGCAATATCGATGCGGCGGCGCTGGATGTGCAGTCGGCGATCAACGCGGCCGGTGGCGCTCTGCCCCGTGCGCTGCCCAATCCGCCGACCTATCGGAAGGTGAATCCGGCCGACACCCCCATTTTGATCCTGGCCGTTCAGTCCGAGACGATGCCGATGATCGACGTGGATGAGATCGCAGACACTTTGCTGGCACAGCAGATCTCGCAGATTTCTGGCGTTTCGCAGGTGGTGATTGGTGGTGAGCAGAAGCCTTCGGTGCGCGTTCAGGTAGATCCAGCGCGGCTCGCGGCGATGGGCCTGACCATGGAGGACGTAAGGACGCTGCTGACTACAGCCACCGCGAACACGCCGAAGGGCGCGATCGAGGGGCCTAAGCAGTCCTTCTCGATTTATGCCAACGACCAGCTCACCAAGGCCTCCCAATACAAGGATTTGGTACTGGCCTATCGTAACGGCGCGCCGGTGCGGCTTTCCGATATTGGCCAGGCGGTAGATGCGCCGGAGAATGCGCGCCTCGGCGGCTGGCAAAACGGCAAGCGCGGCATTCTGCTGCTGATCTTCAAGCAGCCGGGTGCCAACGTCATCGACACGGTGGACCGCATCAACGCCGCATTGCCGCGTCTGCAGGCGGCTATTCCGCCAGCCGTTCAGGTCAAGCAAGTTCTGGATCGCACGCAGACCATCCGCGCGTCGGTGGAGGATGTGCAGGTCACACTGTTCATCTCCATCGCCCTGGTTGTAATGGTAATTTTCATCTTCCTGCGCAATTTCTGGGCGACCGTCATTCCGTCGATCACCGTGCCCCTGGCACTGATCGGCTCATTCCCGGCGATGTATCTGCTGGGTTACAGCCTGGACAATCTGTCGCTGATGGCATTGACGATCGCGGTGGGCTTCGTGGTCGACGATGCGATCGTGATGCTGGAGAATATCTATCGCCACGTTGAAGATGGCATGAAGCCGATGGAAGCGGCCATAAAGGGCGCCGGGGAGATTGGCTTCACCATAATCTCCATCTCTCTGTCACTGGTCGCGGTGTTCCTCCCGCTACTGCTGATGGACGGTATTGTGGGGAGGCTGTTCCGTGAATTCGCCATGACGGTGGCGATTGCGGTAGTGGTGTCGGCCATCATTTCGTTGACGCTGACGCCAATGATGTGTGCGCGGTTTCTCAGCCGCGACCATGGCAATCATGGCCGGTTCTACCGGTTGATAGAGAAGTTTTTCGAGGCGCTGCTGGGCGGTTATCGACGCACCTTGGATATCGCGCTGAAATACAGCTTCATCACGCTGATGGTGTTCTTCGCCACCGCCGGGGCAACGGCCTATCTCTACATCAAGATTCCAAAAGGCTTTTTTCCACAGCAGGACACTGGCGTGCTGAGCGGAATTTCCGAGGGCGCGCAGGACATCTCGTTCGCCGAAATGTCCAAGCGGCAGTTGGAACTTGGTGAGGTGATCGGCTCGGATCCCGATATCGCGGCCTATGCGTCTTTTGTCGGCGCCGGCGGTGGGTCGACCATCAACAACGGGCGGTTTTTTATCGCGTTGAAGCCGTTCAAGGAGCGGACGGCCTCGGCGCAGCAAATCATCGCGCGGTTGCGGCCGAAGCTGGACAAGGTGAGTGGGGCACGGCTGTTCCTGCAGGCGGGCCAGGATATCCAGGTCGGCGGCCGGGCTGCGCGGACACAATTTCAGTATACGTTGCAAGGGGCGGATCTAGCCGAACTTTATGAGTGGGGGCCCAAGATCATGGGCGAGATGCGCAAGATGCCGCAGCTACGCGATTTGGCGTCTGATCAGCAGATGGCTGGCACAACGGCGACTTTGGTGATCGATCGGGATCAGGCGGCTCGTTTCGGCATCCAGCCGCAGGTGATCGACGACACGCTATATGACGCTTTCGGCCAGCGGCAAGTGACGCAATACTTCACGCAGGTGAACACCTACCGTCTGATTTTTGAGGTTCTGCCCGAGATGCAGGGCCGCCTCGATACGTTGGACAAGCTTTATGTGCGGTCCAGCACCGGCGCCACCGTTCCGCTTTCGACATTTGTGAAGGTGGACACCAAGCCGGTGGTACCGCTGTCGATCAGCCACCAGAGTCAGTTCCCGGCAGTAACGCTGTCGTTCAACCTGGCGGAGGGCGTGGCGCTCGGCGATGCGGTGACGTCGATCAACAAGATGATGGCGCGGATCAATGCACCGATCACCATTCGCGGTGCGTTTGCCGGCACCGCGCAGGCGTTCCAGTCTTCGCTTTCAAGTCAACCATATCTGATCGCGGCCGCGCTGATCACGGTCTATATCATTCTCGGCATTCTGTATGAGAGCTACATCCTGCCGCTGACCATTCTGTCAACCTTGCCATCGGCCGGTGTGGGCGCGTTCCTGATGCTGATGCTGTTCGGCTATGACCTGTCGATCGTGGCGCTGATCGGGGTGATCCTGCTGATCGGCATCGTGAAGAAGAACGGCATCATGATGGTAGACTTTGCCATCGGCGCCGAACGACGAGACGGGATGGCGCCGCATGATGCCATTCGCCAGGCATGCCTGTTGCGATTCCGGCCGATACTGATGACGACGATGGCGGCGTTGCTGGGCGGCCTGCCGTTGATGCTGGCGACGGGAGCGGGCTCCGAACTACGGCGTCCGCTTGGGTTTGCCATGGTCGGCGGATTGGCGTTGAGCCAGATTTTGACGCTCTATACGACGCCGGTGGTCTATCTGTATCTCGACAAGCTGCAGCGGAAGTTGGCACCGCGACGGCATGCAACGATGCCGGCTCTGGCCGAGAAGATGGGCGCGCTGGGGATTAGCACGCCGACCCCTGTTGTGCCCACCGAATCACCTGACTGGTCGGGGACCAAGTGTCAGGTTCGGGCCACTAGAGCTTTCTCCGATCGATAGGAATCGGAGAAAATCTCTAGTCCTCTGTTTTGTCGAGCATCTTTATCCGATCGGATGATTCCGATTGGTCGGATGATGCTCTGGAGTGTCAAACCAACTCGTCCTGATACTCACTATGCCAGCATCAGGACGAGTTGGTATCAGAGTGCGGACAGAAAGGTCAGCGGGTCTGCCAGGAAGGTGATGTTGGTCTTGGCGTAGGTGATGAAACGGTCGGGCTGGCCGTCGCCCTGCGGTTTCCAACCATAAACGCGCAGCACGCCGGACCAGTCCATTGCCAGATTGTAGGGACGCGGGGCGCGGTTCCAGGCGCCGTCTTCAACGCCCTCGAAGCTGGCGAATTTTCCGTCGTCGTTGTCCGGGTCGCGTTTGGGACGTGGGGCATCGGGATCGTGGCCCTGGCCGGCCGGTGGCAACAGCAGGACCACACGCGCGGAGCTGTGGTGGGCAAGTTCGGTGGCGAGCCAGGCCCACTCGTCGGTGGTGAGAAATTCGGCAGCGCGGAATTCGCTGGGGATGTGCGCGACATCATAGGTGTGGCGAAGTTCAACCTGCCAGGCCCGCTTTTCGTCCAGCAGAGTCTGCACCAACACCGGGATGGCGCGCAGGTTCGAGCGGTAGCACATGATATTGTAGCGCAGTCGCGGTGCCGCGCTGCCGGTTTCGTGGTGCGCCAACAGGCGGGACCAGTTTTCCTGAAAGACGGAAAAACGGGCGCCGGCGCGCATGGCCTCATAGATCGCGGGGTCAAGGCTTTCCAGCGAGATGTTGAGGTGGTGAAGGCCGGCCTCGCACAGCGCCTGGAAGTAGCTGTCCGGCATGCGCTTGGCGAGGTTGGTGGTGTAGTAGATTTTGCGACGGTATTCGCGCGGCACGGCCGCGATGAAATTGAGCAGCTTTGGGTGCAGCGTGGCTTCGTGCAGGCAGGACAGCCAGAAATTGCCGTCGGTCACGTAGGGGATAAGGCGCAGGGCGGATTGGAAGACGGCATCGGACATGAGCCGGGTGGATTTGGTGCCGGCGTAGTCCACCACGCAGAACGGGCAGCGAAGATTGCAGTTGTTGACGATGTCCATTGCGAGGTGGGCGATCGGCTCGTAGGCGCTTCGCAGCTCGGGCGCGTGCTGCAACGGTTGGGCAGAGGCTGCGATGCGCACCTCCAGCCGTTCGCGTTGCTGGGGGGTGAGTGGGTGAGCGAAGACGTGGTGGAAGGCGTGGGTGCCGTCGCCGACGCCGATATCGACCAGGGTCTTGCTGAACTGGTCGGCGGCGATTCGTGCCACTCCGTGGTCGTCGAGCCACAGTTCTAGGGAGAGCTTATCGTCGGGATCGTCGAGATTGCGGGCCCAGCCGGCGACGTGGTGGGTGCTGCGTTCGTCGAGATAGCCCTGAAAGCGGGTGGGGTCGACACCCCATGGCACGTAGACATTACTGAGCGCGGGGGCGTGTTCCAGGTCGGACGTGGCGCCTTGGACACGGACGTTTACCGTGTTGCGTTCAGCTTCGGTCAATGGGCGGGGAAATTCGACGTAGAAGGCGTGGACGCCATCATTTACGCCGATCGTTTGCAGCATGGCGCTATGGCGGTCGGCTGTCGCTGACAGCGTGCTATCCGGCGTTACGACCTGGACCTCCACCTTGTGAGATGGATTGTCCAGGTCGCGCACCCAGCCGGCGACGTGGCGGTTGCTGCGCGCGTCGAGATAGCCTTGCAGGCGTAGCGGTTGGCGGTCGGGCTTGTTCAGCCCTCCTCCTCCTCGTCCTCATCTTCGTCGTCCTGGTGTTCGTAGTACCAGTCCAGCACGTCGTCGTGGAAATCGGGGTCCTTGAGCAGGCGCATGGCCAGCGCCAGCACGATTTCTGGGGCGGCGGGCATTTCGGCGGCATCTGGCGGCACGTCCGAGCCGGTCACGACGCGGACGGACATCGAGCCGTCTTCTTCGCCGATGACCAGTGCGACCTCGGTTGGGTCGAGGTCGACGGTCGTGGTTTCGGTCTTTTCTCCGTCAGCCATTGCGGACCTCCTTGTCACTTGGGCAAAATCTCTGGAGGTTGGTTAGCAGGATCGGGCGCGGCTCGCATCCCCCCGATTGCGGTATTCAGCCGAGCGTGAGGATGGGGCTGACATCGCCGCCTGGCGCGGTGTTGCCACATGCGATCTACTGATCGCCGGCGGTGAGCGCCAGGAGGCGGGTTGGACCAGCAGGTGAGCCTATGCACTATGCCG
>JAYTHH010000547.1:0-2221 GCA_043732745.1 Rhodospirillales bacterium | reverse complement strand
CCTGATTGCCGAGGAACTCAAGTCCCGTCGCATTTCCCCGCGACGCCCGGCCATCGCCGCCCAGTGAGCCAGTAGACAGCGGGACAACACGTCCCGCTTTCATGACCTGTCTGCGTCCCGGTCTACCCGTGGGGCTTGAACACGACGTTCGTACAATGGTCTGTTTTGTTGCGGAACGCCTTGTAGAGCGCCGGGCCATCCTCGAGGTTGGTCGAGCGGTGGCTGATGATGAACGTTGGGTCGATCTCATCCTTCTTGATCCGGTTCATGAGGGGTTCCAGATACCGGATCATATGGGTCTGACCGGTCTTCAAAGTCAGACCCTTGTTCATCAGCGCGCCGAGTGCGACAGGCCCGACCATGCCTGCGAACACACCAGGCATGGACAAGATGCCGCCGGGGCGACAGGCGATGATCGCCTGGTTGATCGCGAAAGGTCGCTCCATGCTGACCGTGGCCGCCATCACCGCGGAGCTCAGCTTCTGGGCAAGGGTATCGGCGCCGTGTGACTCCATGCCGACTGCTTCGATGACGGCGTCCGGACCCATCCCATGGATCATTTCCATCAGCGTGGCCTAGACCTCCTGGGTCCCGAAATCGGTCGTCTCGGCGCCGGCCTGCCGGGCCAGGGCAAGCCGCTCGGGCACCGTGTCGATGGCGATCACCCGCTTGGCGCCGAGCAGCAGCCACGACTTGATTGCCAGGACCCCGACTGGTCCGCAGCCCCAGATGGCGATGGTATCCTCGGGCGTGATCTCGCAGTGCTCCGCCGCCTGATAGGCGGTCGGGAAGATGTCGCTCAGGAACAACGCCTGCTCGTCCGAGATCCCGTCGGGCACCTTGATCGGCCCGACATCGGCGTAGGGGACACGCAGATATTCAGCCTGGCCGCCCGCATAGCCGCCCGTGATGTGGGAAAAGCCGAACAGGCCGGCCAGCGGATAGCCAAACGCCTCCGCCTGCGTCTTGCCGTTCGGGTTGGTTTGCTCGCAGCAGCTCCAGTTGCCCCATTTGCACTGGCGACACTCGCCGCAGCAGATGGTGAACGGGACGACGACCCTGTCAGCGACCTTCAGCTTCGTGTTGTCACGGCCAACCTCGATCACTTCGCCCATGGTCTCATGGCCAAGCACATCGCCGTGCTCCATTGTCGGCATGAAGCCGCCCATCAGATACAGGTCGGAACCGCAGATTGCGCAGGCCGTCACCCTGATAATGGCATCCCGGCCATGCTCGATGCGAGGGTCTGGAACGCTCTCGCATCGGATATCGCCCTTGCCTTGCCACGTAAGTGCTTCCCTCGATCTTCTCGACAGCGATTCGCGCTTCCTACGTGCACTACCGGTGAGGGTTGCACCCCGCCTTCTCATGTCAGCGGGCGCGAAGGCGGGCCGATTTCGGTTGCCGAGTTCAACGGACCGGACCAGCCATGGCTCCCGCATCGCTGACGTGCTCATGGGGTGGATCACCCGGTGTACTGCTGCCCATAGCCAGCCTGCGGCCCGTCCATGTAGGGTGCGCCTTCCATGACCGACCCCATCCTCCCCGGCGTCCTGCAAGACATCGCTGCCCGCACCGACGCCTACTTCACCCGCACGCGGGAGATCGTGGAGCGGTTCGGCGACGCCACGGTCACCTACGCCGTCTTCCTCCGCCGTCCCGTCATCGCCGCCCCCCGCCCCATGCTCGAATGGCTCGACGACGTCGCCCGCGCCCATTCCACCACCTTCTCCTACGCCGTCCGCCATCCCGAGGGCACCTGGGTCGGCGCCGGCGAGCCAATCGTCCTCATCACCGGCAGCCTTCTCGCCCTCGCGGAGGCCGAGACCATCCTGCTGCAGAAGCTCGGTGCAGCCTGTGTGGCCGCCCACAATGCCTACCAGATGTGCCTCGCTTTGCCGAAGGCCGCCTTCCTCGCCATGGAAGCCCGCCACTGCGCCGGGTCCGAGATGCAGTCCCTCATGGCCTATGCCGCTGCCGTCGGCGGCCGCGCCGCACAGCGCGAAGGTGCAACCGGCTTCGTTGGCAGCTCCTCCACTTTGGGCGCCCACGCGCTTGGCCAAACCACGGGCCGCGGCACAATGCCCCACGCCCTCATCGGCTATGCCGGCTCCACGCTCCGCGCCGCCGAGATGTTCGTTGACGCCTGCCCTGGCCAATCCCTCACCGTGTTGACCGACTATTTCGGCCGCGAGATCACCGATGGCCTAGAAGTCGCCCG
>JAYTHH010000546.1:0-7607 GCA_043732745.1 Rhodospirillales bacterium | reverse complement strand
GCGGCGCGGCCGATCTCCTGCACGTCGGGCGGGCCGCTGAACACGTAGAGCGGAACCTTGCCGGCGCGCCAGTCGGCGTCGCCATTCTGCATGGCCTTCAATTCGGCCATCAGGGCGTCGCGCGGGCGGCCCTCGACCTCGAAACGGATTTCTTCGTGGTCCACAATGCCATCTCCGCGACATTTCGTTGAGGAAGGCTGCGCGTGGCGCGAAGCACCGTCAAGCATTGTGGCGTTCGGATCGCATCTCCAACCACTCCGAGACCAGCCAGCACAGCAGCGCCCAGGCCGAGCCGACACACCAGCCGGCCACCACGTCGGTTGGCCAGTGCACCCCCAGATAGACCCGGCTGGCGCCGATTGCGACGGTCAGCAGAATGGCCACCGCCAGCAGATAGGCCTTCGCCGCCCAGCCGGTCTGGATGCGCATCAGGAGGCCGGCCAGCGTGAGATAGGTGATGGCCGAAAGCATGGCGTGGCCGCTGGGGAAGCTGCCTGACGTGGCGACGACGATATGCGGCACGAGGTCGGGGCGCGGGCGGTCGAAGCTGTCCTTCAGAAGCGTGCTCAGCAGCATGCCGCTGCCGATCGAGATCGCCACCAAGGCAGCGGCGCGCGTTTTGCGGCAGACGAGCAGGTAGCCTGCGATGACGAATGTCACCAAGCTCAGCACCACGGGACCGCCAAGGGCGGTGATGTCGAGTGCTGCAGTCTTGAGCCAGGCCGGACCCTTTGGATTGAGATGGTCCGCCGGATCGCGCAGCGCCAACAGGATAGTGCGGTCGAACGCCAATGTGTCGCCTTCACCCATTTCGCCGGCCAGATGGGCGAAGGCCAGGAACGCGGCGGCCACGGCCAGCAGCATCACCAGGCAGCGAAACTCGAAGGAGGTGCTGGCCCATTGCCAGAAGCGGGCGCGAGACGGCGCGTTGAACGGAGATGGCTGGGTCAGCGGGCGCGCTCCTTCGGTTCGTCCGCGATCTAAACGTGCTGAGCGCGAAAGGTTCCGCCGGTCGGAGCCCCGGTCATGTCGAGACGGCGCCGTGTGCCGGAGGGCAAAGGAGCAGAAACGCCAAGCCTGCTTCAGGTCCGTCCAGAATCTCGATGAGCCTCGCGATATCGCAGGCCCGATTGGTGTGGGCCGATGTTTGCGCCAGCTTGCTTGCAGCCGCTGCGACGGAGCGGTCATAGAAGGGGCCGCCGCCGAAGCAGCGCGCCGCAGCTTCCAGCCGCCGCAACTCCCGCATGGTGGCTTCTTGCAGGATCGTCTCCATATCCGGCGCGTCGGTGTCTGCGCCTTGGTGTGCGGAGTGCACGCATCTCGTCATTTCCGCCTCGAAGCGCTGCCGGCTCGCCGAATCGATATCCCGGCGAAGCACCGTCAGCGTAGGTTTGCGCGCCGGTCGGCATGCGGGGCCGGGATGGTCCAGCGTGTCGAGGAGCACCGCCAGGCGTTCGAGCTCCTGCGTGACGACGCCGAGATCGGGCTGATCCGTCAGGTTCGTAATACTGCCTGCGAGTAAAACGTCGATGGCGAGGTCGGAGGCCTGGCGGATCGATGGGTCGCCTGCCGCCTGTGCAACATCTCCTGCTGCGATCAGCACATCTTCCGGACGTGGCAGGCCAGCCAGCAGCACGCCCAGCAGCATGCCGATCGGGGGATGGCTGGATTGGGCACGGCCGATCCACGTGGCGGCACGGCAAAGACAATCCCGGATCTGGGACTGAGAGACGTCACACCCGGCGCCGACACGGTCTGCAAACGCCTCGGTGGTGGCCGCCACATGCAGCAGCGCAGCCAGGGGGCGGGCGATCGCGGCGTGGTCGGCGGCTGCGAGGCCGGTCTGGCTCGCCCAGTCGTCCGGCATTTCGGCGGTACGGAAGCAGTCCGCGGCGAGGTTCCAGAGCGTATGTCCCTCATGCAGGATCGTGGCCCGGTCTTCCGAGGTAGCATCCGCCATTCTGGCATCCAGCTCGGCAGCGATCGGCCCCAGGAGCCCGCGTGCCTGAATCGCCAGGCAGCGAAGGGCGGTGCGTGGGATGGTCACGCTATTGCGTCGCCATTGAGGTGCTGCAACCACCACCGCGTTTGCCGGTGTGAACAGCAGGCGGGTGAAGTTCATGCGCCGCGCTGGTCGGATTTGAAGCAACCTGCCGCGCAGCGGCGCCAACAGCGCGTCCGCAGCGCCGCGTTCCGGCATCGAATCGACAAGGGTGACGACTTCGGCGATCCGTGCATCGGCGGCCCGCGCCATGGTGCGTTGCAGATCCCGGATGCAGCCCGGACCAAACGTGTTGATATGCGCCGACATCGCCGGTCAGCCTGCCATCGCGCGCAGATGCTCGTTGCGGGCGATCAGATCGAGGGTGGAACTGGAGTCCTTGTGCATGGCCTGGTCCAGCGGCTGTCGACGAAAGAGCTGCTCGGCCGTGCCTTGCGGTAGGCCCAGCCATGCCTCCGCCTCATCCGGAAGAAGGGGGATCTGGCGGTTGATCGCGCGCACCGCATCACGTTGCGGCAGCAGGGTGGGGGCTGCATGCCAAGTCAGCCAGATCTGCTCCCACCCATCCAGCAGCCAACTTCCCTGCTCGCAGCAGCGCGAGATCTCCGCCGGGTCCGCCAGGGTAGCGCGCAGCAGGCCGGACATGTCCCCAAGCCGGGCGCGGGCGGATTCGAGCGCCAGGCGTGCCATGCGCGCCGCAAGCTCGGCTGCCCCGGCCACCGCCACCGCCCCGCGCGCGGCGGAAGCGTTGTCGTGCACCGCCGAGGTCTGATCGCTTTGCGCCCACATCGACAGCTCGTGCCGGAGCACGCCGAGATTTGCCACCAGCGATGGCAGGCTGGCATCTGCCATGCCCAGCCCGCAGCCGACATCGACGAAGTGCAGCGCCAACATGTCCAGCAGGTCGGACATACGCTGCGGCTTCTGGCCGAGTTCGTTCGCCAACTGGATCAGCGCCAGACCGCCGCGCCGCTCGATCTCCAATGGGGGCTGGTGCACCAAATCGGGCCCGGTTTCGCGGCGGGCTTCCAGCTGCTCCGTCACGTTCATCAGCAAGGTGAAACGCGTGGCGACCAGGCCCTCCGCCCGACGCTGGGCGGACGCTGCGGCGCCCGAAGCGGCGGCACGGCCGGCGAGACCTTGTATGGCGATGGCACGGGCGGCGTCGCGCAGCCTGGCTGGAGTGAGGTCGCGTTCGATCCCGTCGATCGGGGTGGAAAGGCTGCGTCCCAGCGTCGCGTCGTACATGGTGGGCCGGCACAATGCGCCGATATCGCTCCATGGTAGGATATACATGCCGCGACCGCCGGAGGGGTTGGGCACGATAACCTCAAGCGCGGTATCCCGAAGCCGCTCCGCCGAGGCGGCATGGCCGAGCAGCGCACGTTCTCCGGTGATCGCGGACGTGCGGGGCACCCGCCGGACCCGTGCACCCTGCAGCATCGGCGTGGTGAACGGGGCCACGATGCCGCGTTCGCGGAAGCTGCGCGGGCGGTAGCTTTGAACCAGGGGTAAATTGTGTTCGGACACGTGGATGAGGACCGTCCTGAAGCGTGGTGCTTATTCTGGCGCACATTGGTGAACGCAGCGTGAAGATCCCCCCAGGTACTTTATCAGCGGTGTTTTATCTGGCGCGCCAGACTGGCTTGCGGCGCTCACGGAAGGCGCGGAACGCGTTTTGGAAATCCTCGGTCTGCACGAAGTCGCTCACCGCCAGATCCTCATCGGCGGAGATCGGAAGGGTGCCGCGCAGTTTCTGGATCGCCGCCTTGTGGAACCGTGCCGCCAGCGGCGCGCCGTCCGCCACCCGCCTGGCCAGCGCCATCGCCTCGGCGGTCACGTCGGCATCGGGCACCACACGGGACAGCAGGCCTTTTTCATAAGCTTCGCGGCCGTTGAAGATCCGCCCCTCGATCAGCATTTCGGTGGCAACGCCGGTGCCGACCAGCTGGATGATCGGATCGATCTCGGCATACGGATACCAGAGGCTGAGCTTGAGCGCGGTGATGCCCATGCGCATGCCTTCGCCGCCCACCCGGAAATCGCACATCGTGGCGAGGCCGGCGCCGCCCCCCAGGCAATAGCCGCTGATTTCGGCCACCACTGGATGCCGGCAGCGCCGGATCGATTGCATCGAGGTGTGAAAGATGCGGGCATAGACCCCCTCGGTCTCGGGCGTGCCGCGCTCGGCTTCGAAGGCGTTGATGTCGGCGCCGGCGGAGAATGCCTCCGGCCCTGCACCGCGGAGCACCACGCAACGCGTGCCCTCGTCGGCGGACAGTGCTTCCATCGTTGTCTGCAGGCCTTCCCACATCGACAGGTTGAAGGCGTTGCGGACCTCGGGCCGGTCGATGGTCACGATGGCGATGTCGCCGTGCGGGCCATCGCGGGTGACGGGAAGATTGGGATGAAAGTTCATGCGGCTTCTCCTTCGGCGGGATTGGGCGGGGTGTCGCCAATGCCGGGCAGTTCATCCATCGCGGGGCGCCCGGTGAGAAACCTCCAATGATGCCAGAGCAGCCGCGCCGCAAGCGCCCGATACGGTCGCCACGGCTCGGCGAGCGTGCGCAGCAGGACGGGGCCGGGGCGTGAAGGCAGGCTTTTCAGCGCCGCGAGTGCGCCCGCCACCGCGATGTCGCCGGCGGGAAACACGTCCATGCGCTGATGGGCGAACAGCAGATAGACCTCTGCCGTCCAGGGGCCGAGCCCGCGCACGGCCGAGATGGCGGCGATGGCTGCGTCGTCCGGCATGATGTCCAGCGCGTCGGCGTCCAGCGATCCGTTGGTGAAGGCGTCTGCCAAGGCCCGGGAATGCGCCACTTTCGGCCGCGACAGGCCGGCGGCGCGCAGGCTGTCGTCGTCCAGCGCCAACAGTCCGGCCGGCGTGGTGGCGCCGGGCAGGGCGGCCAGGCGGCGCCAGATGGCTGCGGCCGCCTGGTTGCTGATCTGCTGCGCCATGATGGCCTGCAACAGGCCCGGGAAACCGCGCGGCCGCACCCGCCACGCCAAGGGGCCGGCCTGCGCCTCGATCGTGGCGAAGGCCGGATCGAGGTCGATCAGGGCATCGATTCCGGCCCGTGCAACGGCGGGAATGGTGGATGGCTCGGTCATGGTGTGTCTCCCTGGGCGTGGTCCCCCGGCGGTGTTGCGGGCGCTCCACCGAGAGGCTGCGCACGGCGATGACCTTACTATATGCTGGCGGTCATGGAGACATCAGCCAATCCCGCTTCGCCCGCCGCCCATATCCTGGTTGTCGATGACGACCGCGAAATTAGGGAGTTGCTGGCGAAATTCCTCGAACGCCATGGCCTCCGGGTGACGGCGGTGCGCGACGCGCGCGAAGCACGGCGCGCGCTGCTGAACGGGCACTACCAAATGATCGTGCTCGACCTGATGCTGCCGGGCGAGACCGGTCTCGATTTCGCGCGCTGGCTGCGCACCGAGGCCAGCGCCTATAGCGATATGGGCCTGGTGATGTTGACTGCGATGGGCGAGGAGACGGACCGGATCATCGGGCTTGAGCTTGGCGCGGATGACTACGTGGCCAAGCCGTTCAATCCGCGCGAGCTGCTGGCCCGCATTCGTTCCGTGCTGCGCCGCGCGGTGGAAAGCCCGCAGCCCCGCCACGCCATGAAGGCCCGCCAGTGGCGCTTCGGCGGCTGGACGCTTTACCCCGCGCGTCGCCGCCTGGTGAGCCCGGATCAGGTGGAGGTGCCGGTCACCGGCGGCGAATACGATCTGCTGCTGGCCCTGGTGGAGCGCGCCAACCGCGTGCTGACGCGCGACATGCTGCTGGATCTGCTGCGCGGTCGCCAGGCCGGCCCGTTTGACCGCGCCATCGACGTGGCGATCAGCCGGCTGCGTCGCAAGCTGGAGGATGACGGCCGTCACGCACAGCTTATCAAGACGGTGCGCGGCGGCGGTTACGTGCTGGCGGCCGAAGTCGAACGCCTGTGAGGATCTGCGTATGAGCCTGTGGGCATGAACCTGTGCGCATGAGGGTCTGGCCGCGCAGTCTTGCGGCGCGCACCGCCCTGGTTCTCGTCTCGGCCCTTACCATCGTGCAGGTGGCGGGTCTGACCATCCACGGCTTCGATCGGGTCGAGCTGCTTCGTCTGGCGCAGACGAGGGATGTGGGGGTCCGGATCACCGGCGTCTACCGCGCCGTGGCCTTGGCCTCGGCAGATCGGCGCGAGGCTGTGGTGCGCGAACTGGATCTGCACGATGGCTCGACCGCGAAGCTTGCGTCTGTTCCGCCGACGGAGGATCTGCCGCAAACGCCACAGGTACTGCGGCGGCAGATCATGCTCAGCATGCAACTGGTTCCGGTGCCGCAGCCGGAGCGCTGGCGCGAGGTGGTGATGTTGGGAGGCATTGCCGAGCAGCGGTTGGTGGTGGGCATGCACATGCCGGAGGGTCGCTGGCTTAACATGAGCGTGCCGATGCCGCCGCCGCGGTTCTGGTATTCCAGCTCGTTCCTGGTGGCGTTCCTGCTGATGACCGTGACCGCCGGGCTTCTGACATTGTGGGCGGTACGGCGTCTGACCGATCCGATGCGCACCCTGGGGCGTGCGGCCGAGGCGCTGGGCCGGGACGTGAACGCGCCGCCCCTGCCGGAGGATGGGCCCACCGAGGTTGCAACCGCTGCCGCGGCGTTCAACCTGATGGCCGCGCGCATCCGCCGATTCGTGCAGGATCGCACCTTCATGTTGACGGCGATCGGCCATGATCTGCGCACGCCGATCACGCGGCTGAAGCTGCGCGCCGAGTTCATGGAAGACGACGAGATGCGTCGCAAGATGCTGGCTGATCTCGACGAACTCGAAGCGATGGTGGCTGCCACCCTGGCGTTCGGGCGCGATATCACCACCGACGAGGCGGTAAGGTCCGTGGATCTGGCGGAACTGTTGCGCACAATTCTGGACGAGGCGACCGATACCAATCCGGAAAAGGCCTATGCCATCTGCTATGTCGGGCCGGATCATTTGCCCGTTCGCGGGCGACCGATGGCGTTGAAACGGGCGCTGACCAACCTGGTTATGAACGCGCTTAACTATGGTGCCGCCGCCAGGGTCACGCTGCGGTCGCCTGTTGAGGGCATGGCCACGCTGCTGGTGGAGGATGATGGGCCGGGCATTCCGCTGACCGAGCTGGACCGCGTGTTCCAGCCGTTCCACCGGGTGGAGCCCAGCCGCAACAACGAGACCGGCGGTGTGGGGCTGGGCCTGCCGATCACGCGCAACATTTTGCGCGCACATGGCGGGGATGTGAGTTTGTCCAATCGGCCAACCGGTGGGGCCCGGGCGACTGTGACGCTGCCGATTTAGTTGGGAGTGGGCCGACCTATGCCTTTTCGTTCAGGCGCTTGGCCAGGAACCAGCCGATGGCGGCGCAGACCGGGCCGGTGGCGAGCAGCAGGATCCAGCCAAGGTTCTGGCCGCTGACGATCAGGTTCATGCCGGTAAACAGCAGCATGCCGCCTGCCAGGCCGCCGATAACGGCAGAGGTGAGTCCAAGAACAAGGATATCCGGTTTTGTGATCATGCTTGCTTCGATATGGTGGGGCGGATTGTTTGACAAGGAGGGGGGCGGGGCGTAGATCGTC
>JAYTHH010000545.1:0-2222 GCA_043732745.1 Rhodospirillales bacterium | reverse complement strand
AGGCGTTTGCGGCTCCGATCAGCTATGTCGGCCACGCCCAGCCCGGCCAGGGCGCCGGACGCACGACGAGCGGCGCTGCCCAGCGCGCGGGCAAGCTGTCGCTTGGATCCGAACTCGGCGGCAGCGGCACCGTGACGGCGGCAGCACTTCGCATCGCCGAGCGCGGGCTTCGCAATATCCTGGTGCATATGGAGATCACGGACGCCACCAGCGCCGAGCCCGGCCCCGTTCGCATCCTGGACGTGGGCGGGCCCGACTATTTCGTCTACGCGCCTGGCACCGGCCTGTTCGAACCGCTGGTGGAACCGGGCGACACCGTGGTGGCGGGCCAGCCAGCGGCGCGTATTCACACGCCGGAGACGCCTTGGGCGCCGGCCGAGATCGTGACCTTCGCGCACGACGGCTTCGTGCTCTGCAAGCGCATGCCGGGACGCACGATGCGGGGGGATTGCCTGTTTCATCTGGGCACGGATCTGTTCTGGTAGGGCGGCTGATCGACGCCTGATTGTGGGGTGGGGTGCCAAAGCGAACCCCACCCCACGGTTTCGATCGGATGATTCTTTAGTAGACGGCGAACATCCTCTCGATTTCGACAGGATCGTTGCTCACAGTCAGAGCCAGCGACAGCAGGATTCTTGCCTTCTGCGGCGTGAGGTTGTCGGCCGCCAGAAACCCAAGTTCACGCAGCTTCGTTGTCCGCACCGTACGGCCGCTGCCGGCGCGGGTGGATTGCACAACCACGAGCCCGGTCTTGGTGATTGCCTCCGCCAGCACCGTCGCCTCGCCGGACCCCGCGAAGCCTGGGGCGAATCCTGCGGAGACCACGCCTTTCGCACCGGCGGCTACGAAGGCGCGCGATGCCGTGCCGTCCGATCCGACATACGAATAAACGATGTCCACGCGTGGCAACGCATCGCGTGTGCGCACATCGAATTCGGTGTCGGGTGCGGTGCGCCGCAGCGGTTTGCGGTAGTAGACGATCGCGTCGCCGTCGGCATGGCCGAGCACGCCGAAATCCGCCGTGCGGAATGTCTGCAGTCGGAACGTGGAGGTTTTGGTGACGTCGCGCGCCGCGTGGATCTCGTCGTTCAGCAGCACCAGCACGCCCATGCCCTTTGAGGCCGGGCAGGCGGCGGTGCGGATGGCGTTGGCGAGATTCATGCCTGCATCGGTGGACAGCGCGCTCGCTGGGCGCTGCGCGCCGACCACCACGATGGGTAAATCGATCTTTGCCGTCAGCGACAGGAAGTAGGCGGTTTCTTCCAGCGAGGCGGTGCCGTGCAGAATGACGATGCCGGCAAGATCGGGATGGGCGGCCGCCGTCTCGTCGAGAAGGTGGAGCAGCGCCTTCCAATCGGGGAAGGTGATGTTGGGGCTTGGCACCGCGCGAAATCGGACCGGGATCAACTCGGCCAGCGTGTGCACGTCCGGGAACATCGCCAGCAGCGCGTCGGCGTGCAGTATGGTGTTGTTGGCGCCGTAGTCCAGGATGTCGAACGGCGTCTTGCCGATCGAGCAGATCGTGCCGCCGGTGCCGATGACGGCAACCTTGGGCAGGGAAGATGTGGACATTATCACGCCTTTTCGAAAATTCAGATAAGGGGGGCCTTGCGCAGCATGCCGTGGATGCCCCTCTCGCCGGCCACCGACTGGGTCACGTGGAAATCCACCACCAGCGAGCAGAACATGTAGGCCTGTTCCTTGGATAGGTTGGTTCGTGCGCAGATGAACGCGATCATCGCGCGCAAGGCCTGCTTTATTGCCTGGTCCAATGACGGTTGGGGGTTTTTGTTGCGTTTGGCCAGTTTCTCTGTTCTTGTTATGTTCATGTCCTGTCTGTCCACTTCTGGCCGCTTTGCGCTGACCACCACGGGCCTTTTGCCATGCGGTGGCGGCGTGTCTGGGGCGGGGGTTTATGACGGCGGCCATGATTGTGCTGGTTTGGCAGCGCGTGCGGCGGGCGGAATGCCTGTTTTCGGCGCTGGTGGAGTGGGTGCTGTCGGGGCGGTTTCGCGGGGGATGGGTGCGCGAAGGCGTGGCTGCCGGTGGCGGCGTTCGCTGTGGTGAGGCTCGGGGGGCGGCCGGTTCGGATTGCAAGCTGCCGCGAGGGTTCGGCTGGCTGATGGGTGTGATGCCTTACGAGGCGGCCGGGTATGCAGGCCAGCTGCGGACGTTGCTGGCGGAGCCTGAGATGGCGGCGCTGCTGCAGGACTTGCCGCAGG
>JAYTHH010000544.1:0-2226 GCA_043732745.1 Rhodospirillales bacterium | reverse complement strand
GACGAAGCGCACCGGCCGGCCGGCCACGATGCGGGTGTTGGCGGCGTCGATGCCGCTGGACGCCATGAAGGCGCGCAGGAAGATCGCGATCAGTTGCTCCAACGTTACGTTCCGACCATACAGTGTGGTCTGGGTGAAGCTACGCTGCGCCAGGTACGACTTCATCGACATGATCAGCCGGCTGTCGAGGGGGTCGTCGAGATAGGCTGAAATCGCCGCCGGCCCCGCCGCCGAGCGGAGTTCGGTGCGGCGCCCCCGGCCCTCCTCCGACCAGAAGCACAGTACGGACCGGAACACGTCGAGCGCATCCGGGCCGAAGCTGGCGTTGTGGGTGGTGCCATCGGCGTCCAGGACAGAGAGCACCGAGTTGGTGGTGCCGAAGTCGATGCCGATGATGCGCGTCATGACGATGGGTCCGGAGCAAGGCCCGGCGTTGAAGCGCATCGGGGGGCGGAATACAACCCCCGCCACAACCTGGGGACAGCGCCATGCGTCAACTGATATCGTCCGGATCGTCCTTCGAAGCCGAGGTCGGCTATTCTCGCGCTGTGGTGGACGGGGATTGGGTGTTCGTCTCGGGAACTACCGGCTTCGATTACTCCACCATGATTCTCGCCGATGGCGTCCTGGCCCAGGCGGAGCAGGCATTGGCCAATATCGCAAAGGCCCTTGCCGAAGCTGGCAGCGGATTCAGGGACGTGGTTCGAGTGCACTACATCCTGCCCGATGCCGCAGAGTTTTCCACGTGCTGGCCGGCGTTGCGACGCGCATTCGGGGAGAGTCGGCCGGCGGCCACGATGTTCCAAGCCGGGCTGATCGGCCCGTCCGTGAGGATCGAGATCGAGGTCACGGCGCGGAAAGGGTCTGCCGCTTAAAAATCCCTGCCCTCTTCCACCGCATGACACGTCACCAGCACGTCGCCGGCGCGGGTCTGTTCCGGCTTTTCCACCCGGCAGCGTTCGTTTGCCAACGGGCAGCGCGGATGGAAGGTGCAGCCGGACGGCGGGGCGATCGGGCTGGGCACTTCGCCTGAGACCGGCGTACGGCTGCGGCCTACCATGGTCACATCGGGAATCGCATCCAGCAGCAGCCGTGTGTAGGGGTGGCGTGGGGTGCGGAAAATATCCTCGCCCGGCCCTTGCTCCACGATCCGGCCGAGATACATCACGCCGAGGCGGTCGGACATATGCCGCACGACCGACAGGTTGTGGCTGATGAACAGATAGGTCAGCCCGAGATTCTGCTGCAGATCGCGCATAAGATTCAGAATCTGTGCCTGCACGGACACATCGAGCGCCGAGGTCGGCTCGTCGCAGACCAGGAATTCCGGCTCGCTGGACAGCGCGCGGGCGATAGAGATACGCTGGCGCTGGCCACCGCTGAACTCATGCGGGAATTTCTCGCCGTCTGCGCCGGACAGGCCCACCTGCGTCAGCAGTTGCGCCACCCGGTCGGCGATGGCGGCTTTGCCGGACAGAATTTTGAAGGCGCGAATCGGCTCGGCCACGATGTCACGCACCCGCCAGCGTGGGTTCAGCGACGCATATGGGTCTTGGAAGATCATGTTCATCTTCCGCCGCAGGTCGGGCTGGGCGCGGGCCGAAAACAGCGGACGGCCCTCAAAACGGATCTCGCCGTCGGTGGGCGTGTAAAGCCCCACCGATAGACGCGCCAAGGTGGATTTGCCGCAGCCGCTCTCGCCGACCAGCGACATTGTGGTTCCAGCGTTGATATCGAACGATACGCCATCGACCGCGCGCAGAATGCGCCTCCCCTCGCCGCTCATCATGCGCTGGAGCGCCGGACGCGAGACGTCGAAATGCCGCGAAACCTCGATCGCCTCCAGAACGCTGTGCGTCATGCCCGACCCGCCGCAACCCAGCACGCCGCGATCGTCGATCCGGCCGGCATCAGTTCCGGCCGTTCCACACGGCAGAGTTCAACCACCTTGGTGCAGCGCGGATTGAAGGCGCAGCCGCGCGGTATGGCGCCCAGCCGCGGCATCGCTCCGTCAATCTGGCGCAACCGCTCCACCCGCACGTCCAAAGCCGGGATGGAGCCCATCAGACCCTCAGTATACGGATGGCTCGGGCTCAGCACGACGTCCCGCACCGGGCCAATCTCGGCGATGCGGCCGGCATACATAACCGCCACACGGTCGGCGGTCTCGGCGATCACGCCCATGTCGTGCGTAACCAGCATCACCGATGTTCCATGCGATTGTGT
>JAYTHH010000543.1:0-2227 GCA_043732745.1 Rhodospirillales bacterium | reverse complement strand
AAGACGGTGATGTTGCAGTCTATCGCGACATCGATTTCCGCCAACCACCCCGAAGCCTTTCTCATCGTGCTGCTGATCGACGAGCGGCCGGAGGAAGTGACCGACATGGCCCGCACCGTGAAGGGCGAAGTTGTGGCGTCGACGTTCGACGAGCCGGCGACGCGTCATGTGCAGGTCACGGAAATGGTGTTGGAGAAGGCCAAGCGCCTGGTCGAGCACAAGCGCGACGTGGTGATTCTGCTCGACTCCATCACCCGTCTGGCGCGCGCCTACAACACCGTGGTGCCGTCGTCTGGTAAAGTGCTGACAGGCGGTGTGGACGCGAATGCGCTGCAGAAGCCGAAGCGCTTCTTCGGTGCGGCCCGCAATATCGAGGAAGGTGGCTCGCTGACCATCATCGCAACCGCCCTGATCGACACTGGCAGCCGCATGGACGAGGTGATCTTCGAGGAGTTCAAGGGCACCGGCAACAGCGAGATCATCCTGGACCGCAAGCTATCGGACAAGCGGACCTTCCCGGCCGTCGACATCACCAAGTCCGGCACCCGCAAGGAGGAGCTGCTGGTCGACAAGGGCACCTTGTCGAAAATGTGGGTGCTGCGCCGCATCCTAAACCCGATGGGTGCGATGGATGCGATGGACTTCCTGTTGGACAAGCTGAAATACAGCAAGAACAACAACGATTTCTTCGATGCGATGAACACCTGATAAACGGCGGAAACGGAGGCTTCGGCCTCCGTTTCCTTTTGAAGGCCCCGCCTTGTGTCTTTGCCCCTCCTTGTCCCGCCCCTCCTTGTCGCGCCGGTCCTGCCCTCGGAGCGTCAGAACACGCTGCGCGGCATCGGCCTTACGCTCATCAGCGCCGTTCTATTCGCCAACACGAATGCGGCGGCCAAATGGGTGATGACAGGCATTCCCACCGGCGAATTGTTGTGGATCCGCGCCGTGGTGGCTCTGGGTGTGGTGAGCTTCTTCATCCCGCGCCATGAATGGGCGCGGCTTTGGACGGGCGGGCAACTGCATCTGCATGCCCTGCGCAACATGTGCTCGGCGATCGAGATCCTTTGCTTTTACTGGGCGATCTCGAAGACGCCGATGGCCGACATGACCACGATCTATCTGGCGAGCCCGATCTACGTGACCGCGCTGGCCGCGGTGTTCCTGCACGAGAAGGTTGGCTGGCGGCGCTGGTCGGCGGTGCTTGTTGGCTTCGTCGGCGTGCTGGTGGCGATGCAGCCATCGGGCGAGAGCGTTTCGGCGCCAGTGCTGATCGCCGTTGGCGGAAGCATGCTCTACGCGATTTCATTGGTGGCGACGCGTCGGCTGCGCGGCACGCTGAGCACGGTGCTGGTAGCGACGCAGATGATCACGCTCATTCTCCTGTCGTCGGCCACCGCCACCTTGGGTTGGATGATGCCGAGCCTGCTTCAGGTCGCTGTCATGGTGGCGATCGGAGTGGTTTCCCTGGTGGCGTTCTGGACGGTGAACGAGGGGCTGCACCTGGCGCCGGCTTCGGTGGTGGCACCGTTCAACTATACGTCGATCATCTGGGCGACGTTGTTGGGCTTTCTGGTGTTCGGCGACATTCCCGCCACCACCACGCTGTCGGGTGCCGGGATCATCGTCGGCGCCGGGCTGTTCATCATGATGCGCGAACGCCGCGTGGCGGTGCCCCCGCCGTTCTGACAGAATTTGCCCCGATAAGGCATTTGCTTACATGCAGATATACTTATATACCGCGCGCAGTTCTCCAAAGGATCGATCCCATGCCCGATACCGCAATTGCCGCCGACTACAAGGTTCGCGACATCTCCCTGGCCGCCTGGGGCGCCAAGGAGATCTCGATGGCCGAGGACGAGATGCCCGGCCTGATGGCGTTGCGCGCCGAATATGGCAACACCAAGCCGCTGGCCGGGGCCCGTATCGTGGGCAGCCTGCACATGACCATCCAGACCGCCGTGCTGATCCAGACGCTGGAATTTCTGGGCGCCACCGTGCGCTGGTCGTCGTGCAACATCTTCTCGACGCAGGATCATGCGGCTGCTGCCGTCGCTGCTGCTGGTACGCCTGTTTTTGCCTGGAAGGGCATGAGCGAAGAAGAATTCTGGTGGGCGATCGAACAGACACTGCGCGGCCCCGATGGCTGGACGCCGAACCTGATCCTGGATGATGGCGGCGACGTCACCGGCCTCGTGCACTCGAAGTATCCCGAGATGCTTGAGAGCAT
>JAYTHH010000542.1:0-2238 GCA_043732745.1 Rhodospirillales bacterium | reverse complement strand
CCTGTTTGTTTACCTTGCGCGACGAGTTGGAATCAGTGCTGCCCGGCCCGGAATCGCGCAATCTCGCCGCGCGGGCGATGCTGCTGGGCGAGTTTCTGGCACGCGAAAAACCGGCCTTGGCATTGCAACCGGTCGCGGCAGTGGCGCATGTCCATGGCCACTGCCATCAGAAAAGCTTCGGCGCCTTCACTCCGGCATTGGATGTCCTGAAGCAGATCCCGGGCCTGGATGTGCGGCCCATCGCATCCGGCTGCTGCGGCATGGCCGGCAGTTTCGGCTACCAGAGCGAGACCCAGCCGGTCTCGCGCACCATGGCCGAGGCTGGGCTGCTTCCGGCGGTGCGCGCGGCCGGCGCATCGGATATCATCATCGCCGACGGCACCAGTTGCCGCCACCAGATCCGCGATCTTGGGCAACGCCACGCCATCCATTCGGTTCGCCTGCTGCAAATGTCCATTGATGGACACAAGACCCAAGGAGACAAACAAGCGTGACGACGCGGGACGTCCTCGATTTCTGGTTCGGCGACGATCCGCAAGCGCTGCAGACCGACCGCTGGTTTCGCGGCCAGGACACGATGGATGTGCTGATGGAAACCCGCTTCAGCCCAACCTTGGACATCGCCTTGGCGGGCCTGCTGGACAGTTGGGCCGCAACAGCCGAAGGCGCGCTGGCGCTGGTCATCGTGTTGGATCAGTTCACCCGCAATATCCACCGCGGCACCCCGCGCGCCTTCTCCGGCGATGCCAAGGCTCGCTCCATCGCCGATGCCTCTATCAGGGCGTTCGCCGACCGCGAACTGACGCCAGTGCAGCGCGTTTTTCTATACTTGCCGTTCGAGCATTCCGAAGACATGGAACACCAAGACCGCTCCGCCCGGCTGTTCGGCGGCCTGGCGTCCCACCCCCACCTGCAGGAATCGGTCACCGCGGCCTATCAACACCGCAGCGTGATCGCCCAGTTCGGCAGGTTCCCCCACCGCAACGCCATCCTCGGACGCAAAAGCACGAAAGCCGAACTCGCCTTTCTCGCAATCCCGTAGGTCAGGCGCAGTCCAGGGCGCGGTCCGAGGCATTCACCCCAACGCACCGATCTCCGTCTCAAACAACACCATAAACTCAGCAATCCGACGCGTCCGCTCCTGCGCCATCGCACTCCCCGTCGGCGTTTGAAATCCATCGCCCAACCGCAACAGCTTGGCGCGGAAATGGTCGAGCGCAAAGGCCGTGTCGTCCAATTCACGATGCTGCGCCCGGGGATCGGCAGCATCGTAAAGTGCCGAGCCCATCCTTCCGGCCGTGTAAAAGCAACGCGCCACACCGATCATGCCGATCGCGTCCAGCCGGTCAGCATCCTGCAGAATCTGCGCCTCGAGCGTTTCAGGCGCAATTTCGGCGGAGAAGCTGTGCGCCACTATGGCATGGCCCACCTTTGCCGTCCGCTCGGCATCCCAGCGCGCCGACTCCAGGATGGCTCGTGCCCGCGTGGCGGCCAGCCGAGAAGCCTGGGCGCGAAGCGGCGAGTTCTTTTCCACCGCCGCGCAGTCATGCAGCAGTACCGCGGCCGCCAGGATTTCCCGGTCCCCGCCCTCGGCTGCGCAGATGGCGAACGCGTTCGTCCAGACCCGCATCAAATGCGCCAGGTCGTGTGCACCGTCATCGCCCGTCCCGGTTTCGGTCAGGAAGGTTTCGGCGAGACGTTCGAACGGGGCGAAAAACTGCCAGTCGGCCATGAATCCAATTTCCAGATGGCCCACGCGGCGTGCTGCCCCCGTGATCACGGCCTGAACGTCGTATCTCCCATGGTCGCAGCCACTAGGAAAGCGTGGGTCTGCAAAAGTATGCCGGGCAGATCGAAGCCCACGGCAGGTCCATCCCACAACGCCAGCATCCGCGCCCAGCCGTCCTGACCCGTGCCGATCCTGCCACAGGATCGCAGGAGCGATTGCGCTCCCCCCATGTCGCGCAGTGCGCCCAGCACGTCGTTCGCGCCGTCATCGGCCACATGCAACCGCGCCCGCATCCGCGACAAAACCGGGATCAGCAGCAGCCCGCATTGCCGAACCAGACGCTCCTGCCCCGGCTCCCCCCCGTGCGACGCCACCAGACGCCGGACCAGCGCCTTCGCCTTGTCCAAAATCCCCTCCCGCACGGCCTCGATGACGGCAAGATCCAGCGCCAGTGCGTCGAGCTGGGCCAACACCTCATCGACATCGGCAAGCGACAACGCACACGCGGC
>JAYTHH010000541.1:0-2238 GCA_043732745.1 Rhodospirillales bacterium | reverse complement strand
TCAAGGTCGACGCGATCTGGGGGCCCACCAATTCGGGTGAGTCCCTGGCCACCACGGCCGTGATGGCACGCAGCAAGATGCCCAACATCCATCCATGCGTGGTGGACAGCCTGATCGACACAAAGAAATATCCCAATGCCTTCCGCATGGCGCCTTCTAACGGGCAGTGGGATGACGCCGTGCGGAATTACGCCCTGAAGGTCATCAAGGTGAAAAAGGTCGCGGTATTCGGAGACACTACCGGTTACGGCGTTACCGCGGCAAAGGCCTCGGCCGCCGCCTTCAAGGCCGATGGGGCGGATGTGGTCTATGTCGCCAACATCGACGCAACCCAGCCCGACATGACACCAGACATGTTGCGGGCCAGGACGGCCGGTGCCGAGGCGATTATCCTGTGGAGCGTGTCGACGGGGATGATCGCCCGCCTGCTCAACACTCGAGGAACAATGGGCTGGAATGTGCCTTTTGTGGGCCACCCTTCGTTGTCCTCCGGTGAAATCGGCAGCCTTGTCAGCAACAAGGAGAATTGGGCGAACGTTTATGCAATTGGCTACAAAAGCTGCTCATTCGATGCGTCAGGTCATCTGCCGCCGCGCAGTGCCGAATTCGTCTCGCGCCTGAAGGGGAAGGTCGATCTCTCTGATACGCTGCTCTGGTGGGTGGCAGGAGGATACGACGCCATCAATCTCGTTGCCAAAGCCATCGATGTCACTGGGTCCACGTCCAGCGACGCAATCATCGGCTACTGGAACAGCCTCAAGGCCTATCCCGGCGTCTTCGGCGACTACACCTTTTCCGTCGACCAGCATAACGGCTACCCAACCGACGAAGTGGTGATGTCGGCGGCAAACTCCGCCAAAGATGGCTCGTTCACACTGGCGCCCGGCTACAGCTGAGGCGCACCCGGCATGCTCTATTCGATTATTGCGTCAGGGTTGGCGGTGGGCGCGGTGTACGCGCTCATCGGCATCACCTACAATACGATGTTTGCAACGTCGCGGGTGATGAGCTTCACCGCCGGGCAGCTGGGAATGCTCGGCGGTGTGCTCGGATCGCTGTTTATCCTGCGGCTCGGCCTGCCCATCGTTGTGGGGTTGGCGGCAACCTTGCTCGTCTGCGCCGCGATCGGCGTAGTGACCGAATTCGTGGCCGTGCGTCCCGTGTTGAAAAGCTTGGACCAGCATCTTTACGTGCTTTCCACCCTCGCCTTCGCGCTGATGATCCAGCAGATCACCGCAACCGAATGGAGCACGGAACCGCAGCCGTTTCCCCGCCTGTTCGGAATCGGCGAAGGCATCTGGGACGAGAAATATTGGCTTCCCGTCATCACCTGCGTGGTGACGATCGCTGCCCTCGAATATCTGTATCGCCGCACCCTGATCGGCCGAGCCTTTCTCGCCGTGGCGGAAGACAACTTCGCCGCCCGGGCGCTGGGACTGCCTGAACGCAGCCTCCGGGTGGCCAGCTATGCTTTGGCCGCCGTAGTCGGCGGGCTTGCCGGGTTTTCTGGTGGCCAGTTGCTGCTGGCCTTTTTCGCCAACGGGCCGCAGCTGAACTTCTACGGCTTCATCCCCGTGGCCCTCGGCGGGCTTGGAAACAACCGCGGCGCTGTGATCGGCGGGCTGGCGCTCGGTCTGTTCCAGCAAGGTGCCAACTTCGCGGTCGGCGGCATTTTCGCGTCCGTCGCGGTGTTTGTTATGTTTATCGCGATCCTGCTCGCCGTACCCCAGGGGCTGTTCGGTTCCTCTACCGCCCGGAGGGTCTGAGCGCCATGACACGTTCCAAAGCGATGGCCATCGGGTTCTACGTGGCGATTTTGGCCGTGCTGCTGGTCCTCCCGCTGACAGGGAACGAGTATCGTGCGCTGATCGGTACACGGGCGGCAATTTACTGGGTGCTCATTTCCGGCCTGAACCTGATTGTGGGCTTCGCAGGCCAGCTGGCCATCGGCTACGTCGCGTTGTTTGCATTGGGCGCCTACACCGCCTCCATCCTCGCCGCCGGAAATGTGATGCCGGAGGTCCACCCGGCACTCGCGCTGCTCGCAGCGATGAGCTTGGGCGCCATCTTCGGCCTTGTGGTCGGCCTGCCCGCGTTGCGTCTGCGCACGTTCTACTTTGCGATGAGCACCCTGGGCTTTGCTACCATCGTTACTCAAGTGGCACTGGGCTGGCAGGACGTGACGGGAGGCGGCATCGGCTTGTCCGGCCCTAGCCTACCCGCACCCTTCGATACGCC
>JAYTHH010000540.1:0-2249 GCA_043732745.1 Rhodospirillales bacterium | reverse complement strand
CCGCTCGCGATCGGTTTCACCGATCCGCAAATGGCGATGGTGGGCGCACGATACGATCAGCTACCCGTGGGTAGGCATGTGATCGGCGAGATATCGTTCGAAGGCCAGCAGCGCGCCCGCATAATCGGGCGTAACAAGGGTCTCGTGCGCATCTATGCTGAGGCACCCGGCGGTTTGCTGCTGGGCGCGGAGATGTTCGGACCGAGCGTGGAGCACCTGGCGCATCTCCTCGCCTGGGCAGTGCAGATGGGGATGACGGTAACGACCGCCCTGTCCATGCCGTTCTATCATCCGACCTTGGAAGAGGGATTGCGAAGCGCGTTGCGCGATCTCGCGGAAAACCTGAAAGCCTGACCGGCCGGGTCCGATCCGACGCCTCGGCCATCGGATCACGCCGGGCGCGTAGCGCTGCCGGGCCAGCACAGCAACTCGATCCGGCAGCCGGGTCGATTGTCGGCGATCACGACGGAATAACCGTGCAGTCGCATGATCTCGGCTACCAGGCTGAGGCCAAGCCCATTGCCGGGTGTCGTGCGGCTGGATTCACCGCGATGAAAAGGCTTGAACACCGCCAGCCGTTCGTCCACGTCGATTCCCGGACCGGAATCCGCCACCATCAGAACGGGCTGACCAGGTGAGCCGCGCAGCTCGATGCACACGTGACCACCGCCCGGCGTGAATTTCACGGCGTTGTCGACCACGTTGACCAGCGCTTCGACGATCAATTGCCGATCGCCGACGATCGTTGCATGGCGCTCGGCAAACCAGGTCAGGGCAACCCCTGTTTCGTCGGCGACCGCCTGATAGCTCTCGGCGGTTTCGCGTAGCACGTCCGCGAGATCGAAGGCGCTGAACTCCGACCGACGGCGGGTGTGACGGATTTCGGAGATGCGGAGGAGTGCTGTGACGATGGAGAGCGCCTGGTCGACATTCTGGATTGATTGCCCGAGCGAGATCGCGATCGTTGAGTTGGCCTCGGCTGACGCCATTGTCCGTTCCAAGCGTGCGCGGAGCGATGTGAGAGGGGTGCGCAGGTCGTGGGCGATGTTGTCCCCGGTGCCTTTAAGCGCCGAGACGACCTCCTGGAGACGCTCCAGCATTCGGTTCACGATAATGCAGAGCCGATCCAACTCACCACCGTCGTCACGCTCGGGAAGCCGCTCCTGCAGGTCGCCGCCGATGATGCGTTCGGCAACGGCATTCAGCCGGCGCAACCGCCGCTCCGACGCGTATCCGACGAGCACGCCTCCGCCCAGGCTGAGTAGGATGGCCGGGATGATGCCGACAGCCGCACCTCGGACGAGGTCCGCGCGGACGTCGAGGAACTCACCGGCGTCCCGGGCAACGACGAGAAACCGCCCATCGGGCAGCTTCCTTCCGGCCGCACGCCAGTGCTCGGCGCCATTCGGTGCAAGGACCGCCTGCACCTTGCCGTCCAAGGCGAGACCAGGCGGAACACGCGCCACATCGCCCACGATCGATGTCTGGGCGGTATCGAACAGACCCACCCTGGTCACGATCTCGGGCCCTTGGTTCATGCGCGACGCGATCATGAAGGCCAACATGTCCGGTGGCCGGGCCGCGAGGAGCTCAAGCTGTTCGGTCACCGACCGGTCCAAGGTGTCGAAGAGCAGCGTGCTGCTCCGCCAGAACATCAGCCCGAACATGAGCAGCAAGCTGCATCCCAGGATGGCGGCGAAGCCGGCACCCCAACGCAGGCCGGTGCTGCGCCAGATTGCCGCATGGCCAACCCTTGCAGCGCTCTTCATTCAGCTGCCCGCTCGCAGCACGAAGCCAACCCCACGCACAGTCTCCAGCAGGGGCGGCTCGCCGGGTTGTTCGAGCTTGCGGCGCAATCGGCCCATGTGGACATCGATCAGGTTTGTTTTCAGCTCGAACCGATAGCCGAACACCTCCTCAAGCAGCATCTGCCGCGTGACGACCTGGCCTTCGCGACGCATCAGGAATTCGAGTAGCTGGAACTCGCGCGCCAGCAGGTCCAGCCGCTTGCCAGCACGGCTGGCCTGGCGCCCGATCAGGTCCAGCTCCAGCAGCCCCACATGCAGTGTCGTGCGGCCGCCGGCGATTGGCCTACGGATGAGTGCCTCGAGCCGGGCCGAGAGTTCACCGAGGGCGAAGGGCTTGACGAGATAGTCGTCGCCGCCGGCCTTCAATCCGGTGATGCGGTCGCCGACCTGGTCGAGGGCGCTGAGCACCAGCGCAGGTGTCGCGACACCGCGGCCGCGCAG
>JAYTHH010000539.1:0-7700 GCA_043732745.1 Rhodospirillales bacterium | reverse complement strand
TTTGTTCGCTGGGCCGGTCTTCGCTGAACGCGCCTGGGCAGCCGCAGTGCGGATTTCCTGCTCGGTGACATAACCCTTGCTGTCGGCGTCGATCTTGCCGAAACGCTTCACCACCTGCCTCCATTTCGCCGACTTCGCCTGATCGAGCGTGAGACGCCCGTCATGCGTGGTATTGGCGGCAGCGAAGCGCTTGGCCAGGCGATTTGACTTCGGGGCTGGCTGTGCAGGGGCGGGCTGCGACGGGATCTGGGGGTTGACGCTGTTCTGCTGGGTTGTGGGTGCTGCGGTTTGCGCCTTGGCTGCAAGCGGAGATGCGGCCATAGCCAGAATGGCAAAGGCGGGGATCAAATAACGCATTAATCTTCTCCGATGGGATAACGGGCTTATAGAAATGATCGGTCTCTCACCGACCGAGCAGGCCAATGTCTTCCGCGTAATTCTGGACTTCCTTCAATACCGGCGGGCCGACCGCCCTGACTTCCACATCCGATACCGCAACACGCCATAGGCGATCAGTCCCGCACCGATGGCGATCGGGATCAGCGTCAGTGCCAGCCAAAGCGCAAGGGCTGCGATCGCGACCACGCCCGCGATGCTGGCCACCAGCAGCGCCAGCCGCAGGAGCTGGCCACTGACGGGCGCCGGTGGCGGCCCGGCGAAGCGGCCGTCGGGTGTCATGTCGATCTGAAGGGACACAGGATCTTTTCGCTCTTTGTTCATATTCATCACGTGGCCTAAGGGGGCACGGGCTTCAAGCTAAGCACCAGTTAAGCTTGCGTCATGTCGGCATGGCGAACCAGCAGCACCAGACCATCGACCGCCACCACCTGCAGCACTGCGTGAGGCTGCGGCGTCACCTGATCGAGCACCAGCCGCGCCGGCCAGTCGCTGTCACCCAGCCGCACCCGGCCCTCCCGTCCGTTGAAGCTGAGCGCTGTCGCCTGCCGGCCGACCAGACCTGAGCCCGGTGTGTTGACCGTGGCCGGCAGCCGACCGCGGCGCTTCGTCATCGCAACCGCGATCGACAGCGGCGCCAGGACGGCGAACACCACCACCTGGGTTGCGAAATCCACTGGTGCGATGCGACAGGCAATGCCAGTGCCTATGGCGGCGATGCCAAGCCAGAGCAGGAAGGCACCGGGCAGCAGGATTTCAGCGACCACCAACACAAGGCCGGCGGCGGTCCAGAGGAGACCGGGCTCGGTCATACTCCAGTTGCTCACGTTCCTGCCCGCGGGACCGATGCCGTGGCGGGTAAGCTGGCGGCCGCACCCGGCTGCAACAGCATCATCGCCTGGGTGATGCCGCCGGCCAGGGCCGTGGCCTCCATCGGCACGATGACCATCTTGCTGTTCGGCGAATTGGCCAGCACCTTGAACGCCTCCACATAGCGATCGGCGATGAAGTAGCGCAACGCCGGCTCCCCGCCGTCACGCGCGGCTTCGGCCACCATGCGGGTCGCCGCGGCTTCGGCGGCGGCCAGGCGTTCACGCGCCTCGGCATCGCGGTTCGCGGCTTCCTGGCGCCCCTCTGCGGCCAGGATAAGGCTCTGCTTGTTGCCCTCGGCCCGCTTGATCGACGCCTCGCGCTCGCCCTCCGCTTTTGCGACCGTGGCACGGCGCTCGCGCTCGGCGATCATCTGCAGGTTCATCGCCAAGATGAGGTTCTGCGGCGGCTCGATTTTGCGAATTTCCACGCGGCTGACCTTCACGCCCCAGGGATGGGTGGCGCCGTCGAGAATGGTGAGCAACTGCGTGTTGATCCGCTCGCGCGACGACAGCGCCGCGTCGAGCGGCATCTCACCGATGACGGCGCGGATATTGGTCATCGCCAAGGTTGTCAGCGCCTGGGACAGGTTCTGCACCTGGTAGGCGGCTTTTTCCGCCTCCAGCACGCGGAAATAGATCACGCCATCGGCCGACACGGTGGCGTTGTCGCCGGTAATGACGGTCTGCTCGGGAATATCCAGCACCTGTTCCTGCACGTTCAGCTTGCGGCCGATGCGGTCGACAAAGGGCAGCACGAAGTTGAGGCCCGGTTCGAGCTTTCGGGTGAACGCGCCGAAGCGCTCCACCGTCCAGATATTGCCCTGCGGCACCGATTTGGCGCCTGCAAACATGGTGGCGACCACCACTGCCAGAAGCAGCAGCCAGAGCAGGTTCATCGGATTGTTCATCGCGGATCGTGTCCTTGCCCGGGTTGTGCTGGCTGCGCCACAGATTAGCATGGGTGAAAAGAATTCAGGGGATTCACAATGATCGTCGGCGCCAAAACTCATTTGCCGGTGGACCTGTACGGGTTGCGCGTGGCGATCACCGGTGCGGCCGGCGGCATCGGCCTGGTGATGGCCGACAGCTTTGCTGCGTGTGGCGCCCGCGTGTTCGTGTCGGACGTGAACGAAGCAGCGCTCGCCGTCTGCGGCCATGATGGCATGATCGCCGATGCCGGCTCGGCGGCGGCGATGGAGGGCTTCATCGACAGCGCGGTGGCCCATCTCGGTGGGCTCGATGTGCTGGTGAACAACGCGGGGATCGCAGGCCCAACAAAACGTGTGGAAGAAGTCACGCCCGAGGAGCTGGACGCGACCTTGCAGATCGATCTAGCGGCGATGTTTCACACCGCGCGTCGGGCCATCCCCGCCATGCGGGCGTCCGGTGGCGGCTCAATCATCAATCTATCCTCCGCTGCGGGGCGATTCGGCTTCCAGCTCCGCAGCCCCTACGCCGCCGCAAAATGGGGCGTCATTGGCTTCACCAAGACGCTAGCCATCGAGCTCGGCCCGGACGGCATCCGCGTCAACGCCATCCTCCCCGGCTTGGTCGACGGCCCCCGCATTCGCAGCGTCATCAAGGCCAAGGCCGATGCGGCCGGCATCGGCGAAAACGCCCAGACCGAACGCGCCGTCGCCACAACCTCGCTTCGCTGCTTCGTCTCGCAGAACGACATCGCCAACATGGCGCTATACCTGTGCAGCCCATTCGGAGCCACCATCAGCGGCCAATCCATGTCTGTCGACGGCGACCTGCAGGTGCTGATCTAACCTCTCATAGGGCGGAGAAAGTTCGCCATTCCCCCCTGCCTTTTTTGCAAATATGCCAATAAATTTCTTAATAATTTGTTAAATTATCAAAATAACTGTTTGTGCCTGTCTACCGTCTGATTTTAACGTCACATTGCTTTCTCGTCATGTATCCTGGCAAGGATCGGCAGTGTCGCTTCATCGGGAGGGATGCGTGCCAATCGGCTGCACTTAAGGGAAATTTCAATGACCGGTCTTGCCTCACTCCTTTCGATGACCGCCGCAGCCTTCGGCGTTGCGTTGGCGTTCTCCGCGCCCGCCTTTGCCAGCGACGCTGATTTCAAGCTGGTCAACAAGACCGGATACCAGATCGACAGCGTCTATGTGGCCCCCACCTCCAGCGACAGCTGGGGCGAAGACATTATGGGCCGCAACGCGGTGCCCGATGGCGCCGCCGTCAACGTGACATTCGCGCATGGCGGCTCGGCCTGCCGCTTCGACATCCGCGTGAACTACAATGACGGCGAAAAGGCCGAATGGACCAATGTCGACCTCTGCAAATACGAGACGATCTCGCTGTTCTGGGATGGCAAGACCACCCGCGCGGTCGGGGAGTGATACCAGCCCGCGCTGATGCTGACTCTTCCAGCATCAGCGCGGGCTGGTATCGCGCGCCGGGCTGGCTGACGGCGGCGCCCAAATATAAGTCGGGCGTATCCCTAGACCTACGTGGCCAGCGCCAGTAGGGCGTTGGCCAGAACCTGTGTGCCGGCTGCGAGTTGTGCTGCCGATGAGAATTCGGCCGGGTTATGGCTGATGCCGTTGTGACAGGGTACGAAGATCATGCCGCTGGGTGCGACGCCAGAGACGAATTGTGCGTCGTGGAAGGCGCCGGAGGCCAGCCGCATATGACTGATTAACGCGTTGGCCGCCGCCTGCTCGATGGCTTCGATCACCGATGACGCAAAAAGCACCGGCTGGGCGTTGAACCCTTCATGTATCGTCGCGGTGCATGACGTCATAGCACTTGCCACGATCGAAGCGATCGCGTCTCCTCGCTCAGTGAGGAAAACGCCGTCGGGATGACGCAGGTCGATGCTGAACACTACCATATCGGCCACCGAGTTGGAGGCGTTGGGCGAGACGACCATATGGCCCACGGTGAAGCGCAGCACGTCGGCTGGGTCCTCCATCGCCGCTGACAGGGCCGAGATGGCCCGCACCGCATCCTGCAAGGCGTCCCTTCGGCTGCGCAACGGGGCCGTTCCGGCATGCGCGGTCTCGCCGTGAACCGTGACAGTGAACCAACGCGCGCCCTGAATGGCCGTCACCACGCCGATATCGCTCCCTTCCGCCTCCAGGCGTGGCCCCTGCTCGATATGCGCCTCGATATACGCATGCGGCACCGATCCCAACGTGCGTCGCGGCAGGTCCGCCTCGGCCTCAAGTTGCTCGGCCAAGGCGGCGCCATATGAGATGCCGTTCATGTCGTAGCGATCATCCCAAAAATCCGTCGGCCGCACGCCGGCCCAGCTCATGCTGCCGGTGCAGCCGATGCCGAAACGACAGCCTTCCTCGTTGGTCCAGGCCACCACCTCGATAGGGCGGCGGGTGACGATGCCGGCGTCATGCAGGGCGGCGATCGCCTCAAGGCCTGCAATCACGCCATAGGTGCCGTCGAATCGGCCACCTTTCGGCTGGGTGTCCATATGGCTGCCGGTCAGCACCGGGGCTGCATGAGGGTCGGTGCCCTCCACCCGAAACCAGAGATTGGCCGCTGCATCCACCGACACGGCGGCGCCGATTTCGTGCGCCCAGGCGATCACCATGCGCCTGGCGTCCCGATCGAGCGCCGTCAGCGCCTGGCGGTTGACGCCGCGGCCCTCGATGGCACCGATCTCGGCCAGCGCCATCAGCCGATCCCGCTGCCGTGTTTCGCTGATCGCCAGTCTTGCGTTGCCCATCATCATTTCTCCGCCTGATCGCCTGAGATGAAATGGACACTGCGCCCGGTCAAGCCCGATTTCGGCACACGCTTATGTGCCGCTAGCGGCCAGCCGGTGTTACGCCCGCAGTAGCCCCGGCAATGCCGCAGCCCGGTCGCTCTCAGGGAACACCAGGGCCAGCCCCGCCTGGTCGATCCCGAAATGCTGACCAAGCAGGCCCTTGGTCAGCGCCCGCAGATCGGCAGTGGGCTGCAGGTCGCGGTTCTCGAACAGATTGCCTGGCGACAGGCCCGGCCAGTTCGCCTGCACCCGGCCGCCGGCCACGCTGCCACCCAGCACAAAGGCCACCGAGCCGGTGCCGTGATCGGTGCCGCCGGTGCCGTTTGCGCGCACGGTGCGGCCGAACTCGGTCATGACAAGCACCACGGTCTTGCCCCACTGGTCCCCCAGCGCCGTCTTCAACCCGACCATCCCGTCGTCGAGCTGCTTCAGCGGCCCGGCGAGACGATTCTTCTGCCCCGCATGCGTGTCCCAGCCACCGATCTCGAGTACGGCCAGACGAGGGCCATCCTTCGCTGCCAGCAGCTTGCCGGCCGAGCTGCACAACGCCTGGAACGCGTATCTGTTGGCCGGCTCGTCGCTGCCCGCCAGAGCGGCGGCGCTGAAGCCGCGCTCCTTCAGGCCTTCGGCGACGGCCGGGCCGGTGATGGGATCAGCCCGATGCAAGGCTGCAAGCCGTGCATAAAGATCCGGCTCCGGCTGGGCGAAGGTCTTGGGCAGCCAGCTCCCCACCGGCTGCGGCCCGCGCAGCAGCAGCGGCACCACCGAACCCACCGAAAACGCGGTGTCGGTGGCGCCCTTGGCCTGTGGCATCAGCGACGCCACGCGGTTCAGCCAGCCCGAGCTCATCGCGTGGTCGGCGCCGTATTCCAGATAATCCTGCGCTTCGAAATGGCTGCGGATGCGGTAAGGGCCGGCCACCGCATGCACCGGCAGCAGCTCGTTCGCCCGATACATGGCGTGCAGGCCCGACAACGCTGGATGCAGCCCATAGAAGCCGCCAAGATCGAGCAGTCCGCCCTCGGCGCCCGGCTGGGCCATCACCAGTTCAGGTCGGTGCAGGACCAATGCCTTGTCGCCATAGGGCACAACCGCGGAAAGCCCGTCCAGCGCACCGCGCAGGATCACCACCACGAAACGGCGATCGGTGGGCGCCGCACCCAACGCCAACGCCGCGCGGCCGAGGGTGAAGGAAGTCGCCAAGCCCAGCAAAGCCTGCCGGCGCGAGAGCCGCATCGAAGGATGGGACACGCCTATCTCCTTTGGAATTCGGGGGATGCGAGCAGCAACGTCATCGCGTCACGGCGCGACCCCGCGCGCTGCATCTGGGTCAGCGTGGCGGGTGTCAGCAGCGGGCCGAGCGCGGCGCGGCCGATCTCCTCCGGGTCCATCGCCGCCACCCGCCCGCTGAAGCCATAGGCCCAGTCAATCCGCCGCAGCATCGCCTCGGAGCCGGCCCATTCGGTGGCGGTGTCGGGCCAGCCATTGGGCAGCGGCGCGGTCAGCAAAGGCTGGCCGAGCCCCGCCATCAGCCCGGGCACATCCGGCGGCCGCTTTTCCGCCGGGAGATCGACGGCGCGCAGCACCGCCACGATGTAGTCGGAAGGGCTGCGCAGTTTGGAAAGCGGGGTCCAAGCCTCGGGAATGCGGATGATTTCGAGCGAGGCAGCCTTGAGATCGCCACCGGTGCGGGCCAGCACCGCCTCTACTCGCCGCACAGCCTGATCCGGTGGCGTGTCGGAGACGAAATGCCGCACCAGCTTGGTGGCAAGGTTGCGATGCGTGGACGGATGCAGAGCGAGCCACCCCAGCGCCTCGACGCCGCCCTGCTCACCTTCCTTATAGGTCCGCCCCATCATCACCTTGTCGCCCGGCTGCTGGCCGGAATGGCGATACACGTGGCCCACCGGGTCCTTGGCGATCTCGATGCTCCATCCGGTCAGCACCTCGGCGAACGCCGTCACGTCGGCCTGTGTGTAGCCAGAAGCGGGGGTGACGGTGTGCAGTTCGAGGCACTCGCGCGCCAGATTCTCATTGAGCCCGCGGCGCTGGCGTCGGCCGACAAAGCTGTCCGGGCCGAAGGACCTGGCATTGTCGAGATACATCAGCATCGCCGGGTGGCGCATCACGGCCAGCACCAAGTCGCTGAACCGGCCCGTTACATGCGGGCGGATCGCCTCGCGGATAAAGGCATGCGCAGTGGCGGCACATTCACCGCGCTTGAGGCTGACGGTGAAGTGATTGGCCCAGAATGTGACCAGGCGCTCGCGGAACGGCACGTTGGTGGTCAGCAGATTGGCGACGTAGTTGGCCTGCTCGGCACGGTAGAGAACGCGGATCGGATTCTGCCCGTCCTTTTCCAGTCGTCGCGCCCGTTGCTTGCGGATCGCCAGCAATCCGTCCTCGGCGGATGCACCGGCGACGCGCAAGGCGGGATCGGGCCCTTCAAGTTGCTGCGCCAGCCAGGCCTGCGGGTCTGCGGGGAGCGGCCCCGTGCCCTTTCGGCCCAGCCCGAAGCGTATCAGCGCATGTGCGGTGCGAGTTTCCATGCCACTAACCTAGACAGGATTAAGTTATCGGAATGTGACGAAGGGTGAGACTTCGTGCGGGCAGCAGAGCGGCCATCGCGAAACCGCGCTTGCAAATCCACGCCGACGGGGGCATCAGCTGCGGAT
>JAYTHH010000538.1:0-7703 GCA_043732745.1 Rhodospirillales bacterium | reverse complement strand
GATGATGTCGCAGTCAGCTTGCCATGCCTGGCAGCCTGATCGAGCAGCCAACCCTGCTCAGCAATGCCGTTGCTACACCACGGCTCGGGACATGATCCAATTGTCACATACGATTCGCTCAGAGCCAACAAACCCGCGCATCGCCCGCAGCCTGTGAACATTGCTTGGAGTGAGCGGTTCGACGTGACCGCGCTCGTCCGAGTGCTCGAAACCCGGGCGGTGGCTTTAGAAGGGGAACCAAGTCGATCCGGCCCAGGGATAGCTGCTGTCAGCCGGGGAAGGGGCCGCCACGCGTATCTCGCGCGATATGGCAGGTTAAGCGGCTAAGTGACTGATTCCATCCCTGGCTGTCACTGATTCCAGATCATGCTGTCACTCATTCCATATGACCTGTCACTGATTCCATATGATGCGTGTCATTCCATTTCGGATTGTCACTGCACAGCACACGTCTCCAAGGGCGCGCGTCTGCGCCCGGCAGGACTTGAACCCGCAACCAAGCCGTTATGAGCGGCCCGCTCTAACCAGTTGAGCTACAGGCGCATACGCAGTGGGCATGTGACATGGCCGCGCCCCACTTCGCAACTCCCGCCGTGGCGGCTATATGGCGCACGCACATGCAATAACGAGCGGAGAGACCTCATGGACATCACCAAGCTGCCCACCGGCAAGGCGCCGCCGTCTGATATCAACGTGGTGATCGAGATCCCGCAGGGCTCTCAGGTAAAATACGAGATCGACAAGGACAGCGGCGCCATTATGGTGGATCGCTTCCTGTTCACGCCGATGGCCTATCCGGCCGCCTACGGGTTCATCCCCGGCACCTTGGCCGACGATGGCGACCCGGTGGATGCGGTGGTGCTGACGCCGGTGGGCGTGGTGCCGGGCTGCGTGATCCGCGCGCGCCCGATTGGCGTGCTGCTGATGAGCGACGAGGCCGGGCAGGACGAAAAGCTGATCTGCGTGCCGCACGACAAGATCCACACTCTCTATACCGATGTGCACACGGTCGAGGACCTGCCGCTGATCACCCGCCAGGCGATTGAGCATTTCTTCACCCGTTACAAGGATCTGGAGAAGGGCAAGTGGGTGAAGGTGGAAGGCTGGGGCGACAAGGCGCGTGCCGAGGAACTTATCCTCCAGGGCATTGAGGCCGCCACGAAGGCCTGATCGCCAAAACTTATGCCGCTGCCGTCTTCCGGCTCCGCCTCTGCGGGGCCGGGGTGGCGGCCTGCTTGCCGGTCAATTCGGTGATCCGCGCCTCGTAGGCATCGAGATGATGGCGCATGTCGAGATGCGTCTCGGCATACCGCCGCGCCCCGCGTCGTAGCCTGTTCGCAAGCCTGGGCGTCTCCAGCACCGAAAGGATGGAATCCGCCAGTTTCGCAGGATCGAGGCAGGGCGTGAGGAGCGCGTTCTCATTGTGGGTCACGAATTCCATCACCGGCTCCACGTCGGCGGCCACCACGGCACAACCGCAGGCCAGCGCCTCCCGCAGCGACCAGGAGGCCACAAACGGGTAGGTTAGGTAGACATGTGCGTCTGACCGCTGGAGCAGTTTCAGGTAAGACTCGTAGAAGATCTGGCCGGGCATCAGCACGCGGCTGGTGTCGTATTTCCCGCGCTGCTCGGCAATGAAATGCTCCTTCCAACTGGCATTGGCCAGGCGTGCGCCGTAGCTGACATCGTCGCCGCCGAGCATCACCACGCGGGCGTCCGGCCGTGCCTTCAGGATGGCCGGCAGCGCGCGCATCAGCGTGTGAAAGCCGCGGTACGGCTCCAGATTGCGGGCCACGAAGGTGATCAACTTGTCTGTCGGCTCAATATGAAAATCGCCGAAGGACAGACGTTGTGCATGGGCCTGCGGGTCCGGCTTGCACACATCCAGCCGCGTGGCCTCCGGCAGCAGCTTGATCCGGTCGTGAGTCCAGACCGGGAAGGCATTGCGCTGGAAATGTGTGGGCGATTGGCCATGCTGTTCCAACGCCAGGGCTAAGTGATTGATGCTGTTCATCGCCCGTACTGCCGGCTGGAAGTTGCGCGCCATCGGGAATTCCGGGTCGAAATTCACGTCGTAGCCGACGGTGTGATAATAGAATTCGAAATAGCCGAGCACCGGCACGCCGGGCCAGACGTCGACGATGTTCAGCAACTCGCCCCAGCCGTGATGGCCGATGATGATGTCGGGCGTGAAGCCGAGCGCTTTTAACTGCCGTGCCGCATCCGCCACCTTGTCCGCGCGATGCGCCGCCAACTCGTGGTCCCGCGCGGTCTGGTGGATGTCCATGCGCTGCTTGCGCCCAAGCTCATAAACCACCCGCCGCACACCCGGCATCACGTTGTCGTTCGGCTCGGTGATGAAGACGATGTCGTTGGCAGGGTTCTTCAGAAGATGGTGGACGATATGCAGATATTGCCCGGGGAAATTCTGATGGATGAAAAGGTATTTCACGCGGGCGAACCTGTCTTGATGCGTTGTCCCTCAACTGCGAGCGGCCGCGCCGAGTCGCTCACGGTCACGCGTTTCAGGACTTCTACCGCTTGCGGGTCTTGCCCGGAGCCTTTGCCGATCCAGCAGCCTTCAGGCTGCCCTTGGGCGCAAGCTCGATCTTGATGGCCTCCACGGCGGTAAGGTTTTCCGCCTCGCACGGTTCGCCATCGGCCACCGGCCCCACCTGGGTGCCATCGATGAAGCTGGCGGAATAGCGGAGGTCGAAACCGTTAGCCGCGGCGCCCCGCAAGCGCACGCGCAGTCCCAAAATGGGCAGCGCCATGCCACGGCTGCCGCAGAACTGGCCGCCTTCCACCCAGGGCGACAGCCAACCGCGGCCAAGCACCACCTGGTACTCGATATCGGCCAGATCGACGCCGTTGCCCGGCGCCAGTCCGATGCCTTCGATCCATTGGCCCGACCCCGGCTCGCCCAGCCATTCGCCGAACTGGGCACCGACGTCCCCGCGGGTCTGGATATGGGCGATCATGTCGACCGACGCCGGCGGGGTGGGCGGAATAGGATTGGGCTGTGGCAGCGAGACGGGGTTCGACGGGCCGATCAGCGCGGAGCGCGGCTGGCCGGAGGCGCCGGTGATCAGTGGCAGGATCTGCAGATTGGGCGCAGCATCCGGGTCGATGGTGGGATCCTGATAGATCGTAACCATCACGAAGGCGGTGCCCCCGGTGACGCGGACCAGGGCAGCGTCGCCGAAGCCGCTCATCCAGCCATCGGCTGAAATGGTGGCGACATCGACCGCATCTGGCCGACCTGCCGGGCCTGGCGCGTGGGTGATGCGGATACCGGGCAGGCCGGTATTGGCGTCCGCCGCCGGTGAGGGCGCCAGCAGAACGCAGTACAACCCGGCATCCAGCCGCATCAGGCTGGCGGAGGCGCGCAATTCCGTGACGCGGCCTTCCGCCGATGGCGGTGCAGCGTGCGGCGCAGCAGCTTGGTCAGGCCGGTCGCTGGGTTTCAGGCTTTTGGGATTGGACATTGATCTCTCGCAGTTGAAGCGGCGCAAGCCAGTGTTGGACGAGGCAATAACACCCTTGGTGGATTTTTGCGTCACGCGGCGTGATCGGATGCATGAATTTCTACGTCAACACCCCTGTAACGGTCCCGGCAGCCTGAATATCCCTCATGCGGTCGGCGTGCCCTGGGTTTGCAGAAGCACCTGGTTGATCGCGCGCGGGGGGAGGCCAAGCGGCAGTGCTACTCCCCAGCCAGTGTCTTTCACGCGTGCCGCCATCGCACCCAAATCGAACACGGCCGCGCGCAGGCCGGCGCGCCAAGCGAGGCTGAGCGTGAAGCCCCAGGTTTCCGGCACGATGCTGGGGAGGAACGCGAGGGAGGCGTTCTGCGCCCGAAGCAGCGCCTCGCCGTCTGCCTCGCGGTAGCGGCCGGTGACGAAGACGCGGCCGGTTTCGAACAGCCGCGTATCGTCGATGCTGTGGCCGATCAGCACGAAATCCAACGCAAGATTGCGCTCGGCGGCATCGCGCGCGCAGGCCAGCAGCACGCTGTAGCCTTTTTCGACTCCGAGTGCACCAATCACGGCGATGCGCCGTGGGGTGGTGTTTGCAGCGATGGGGGGCGCATTTGTTATGTTGCGTTCGTTTGGCACGATCTCTGGCCGCACTGTGGGGAAATGGCGGCGCAGGCGAGATGCCATGTCTGCCGACGGCACCACGATGCGGCTTGCGGCGGCGAATTCTACTCCGGATCGGTGGCGCAATGCGGCCACGCCAATGGCCTCGCCGGTGCGCCCTCCGACATCGGCGACGCAGGCGTTGCAGGCGGCGATCTCCACCGGCTCCCCACAATAGGTCTGAGTGGCGCCGAAAAGCGTGACCCTCGGGCAGAACGACGCGTAATCGTGCAGGCGGAATTCGACGGGAATGTTGAGTGCATCGGCGAGCGATATCACGGGTGGATGGTGGCCGAGCCGGTGGTGCACCTCGAACACCGCGGGGCGGTCGGCGCGCAGCAAGCGGGCGAGGGTAAGGATGTCGTAGCGGAGATCGAACACCAGGTTGGGAAAATCCGCCTCCGTTTCGCCGTCTGAAACCTGGCACAGGAACGGCATGGCGTCGCTGTCGCTGTCCGGGTCGGCCACCGGTCGCAGCACGATGGCGCGCTGGCCAAGGGCCGCGATGTCGCTGATCCGGTCGCGGAGCACGCGCTCCACTCCGCCGCCGCTTGTGTGGGAAAGCAGGATGACAGCGCTGGGCTGGCGGCTTGCGGCCCACCGCAGCGTGTCTATCCGGCGACGCGCCGGGGCCAGAGCATCCTGTGCGGGGATCTTGGCCTGATAGGCGGCGACGCATGCGAGGTAGCCGGGGTGCAGTTGTTCGAGCACGGCGAGGTTGCGCCGGGTGAGAGGTGGGCGGGCGGCGCCGAACGAGGTGCCGCCGGCGTGGCCCACATAAACGCCCGGCACCGCCACGTGCCGCCAGCCGAGATGGTGGGCTCGGATGCACAGATCGTTCTCCTCGCCATAGCCTTGTGCGAACAGATCGGTGCGGAAAAGGCCGGTGCTTTCGGCGCATTCGCGGCGGATGTAGAGGCAGAAACCAACCCCGGTGGGAATGTCGACAACCGCGCCGCCGTTGGCGCGCAGCGCCTGGGCATCGCGCTGCCGCAGCAGGTGGCGGTCCGGCATGGGGTTGGCTGCGTCGCGCGCAGGGTAGCTGAGAATGCCGGCATCATTGGAAAGCGGCGTGGCGGTGCCGATATCGGGCGTTGAATGCACTGCCTTGCGTAGCCGATCCAGCCAGGACGGTGCGCTTGCGGTGGGAAGCAGCGTGTCGCTGTTCAGCAGCAGCGCATCGTGCTCGGGCACAAGGGCGAAGGCGGCGCGCAGGCCGGCGTTGGCGCTTGCCGGAAAACCCTGGTTGGTGGTGTGGCGGATCAGTGTGATCCGGCCGGCTTCGGCGAAGGCTGTGAGCATGCCCGCGAGGCCAGGTTCGGGCGTGGCGTCGTCGATGACGATGATCGTGGTGTTGGCCAGGGCGGTTGCGAACACGCTTTCAAGGCAATTGCGCGTGCGGAATTCATCGCGGTAGGCGGGAATGACGATGGCCACTGGCCGACCAGGGCAGGCGGGCGCCTTCGCCGGCGGGCCGTGGGCGGCGGCGGGGGCAGCGAGATTCAGAAGGTCGGTCGGTGGGGTGGCGAGGCCGGTGGCGGGAAAGCACGCGGCCATTTCGCGCGCGGCCCGCATTGCGGCGCGTGTGGTGCGGTTGGGATCGATGGGGCTGCCTGTAAGGGGCGTGCCGTCCGACGCCGATATATCAAGGGGCGGCGGCAGATGGGCGAGGGCCGCGTACGAAAGTTCGAAGCCGCGGGGGCGGGACATCGGGCCTGGGCCTGGTATGGCGATGTTCGTGGCGCGCAGGCGGAGGGATTCGCCGGTTGGAATGGAGGTGACAATGAGCCAGGGGTCTTCTGCCGCATCGGAGGGGTGCCACGCCCAGCCGGTAAGCCCCGAATCGCTCTCTTCAACGAAGCCTTCCACCCGGCGCAGGGCGGCGATGTCGATCGGGCTGCCAAGCAGTGCTCGGCCGTTATGGGTGATCACAAGGGTCCTGCCGGCCTGTGGGAGCGACGGGCCGGTGACGGCTGTGCCATCCACCGTCACGCAGACGCCATCGCGACCGGTGATCCAGCTCAGTCCGCAGCCCTCCAGCGCGCGCACCACGGCGCACCAACCGCCTGGGTCTGTGTTGGCCGGCGCGTGCTGGGAAAGGGTCCCGATGGTGACGGGATCGACGCCCAGAACATGGCCGGACAGCATGCGGCCCAGCGCTTGGCGTGCCGCTGGGAGGTCGCCATCCTGCAGATGAGCGGCCGCCAGGGACAGCCAGAGTTCAGCAGTGTCGGCCTGTGTCAGGGCGTCTGCCAGCAGGGCGGCGGCGCCTGGCTCGCGGGTTTGCAGGAGTATGCCCGCGAGGGCGAAGGCAATCGCCGGATCGTTCGGCACCATACGGCGCGCCCGCTCGAACCAACGTCTGGCGGTTGGGAGATCCTGGCGTGTAAGGGCTTCGGCACCGTTGGTGCACGCCGCGTGCGCGTCTTTGCGGTGGAGTCCTGCCAGGGTCGAGATCGATTCGGGACGCATGGGCCGGCTAGCAGCCTGTCGGATTAGCCTAATTTTATGTCCCACCTTAAAATGTTAGCCAATAAAGCAAGTAATAATTGATATAATATTACAATATTCTCGTTCGATTTGGTCTAATATTTCGTCAATCGCCTGAACCCGACAGGCTGCTAGAGCATCATCCAATCGCCGGCTTCGGTCGATTGGATGATGCTCGTTAAAACCACAAGCTAGAGCATGTGACGTGAGCCTATGCGAACGGAACATGCTCTAGACCGTTTCTGGCTCCGGCACAGGCAATGACTCGAGATAGACCTGGGCCTCCTCGATGCCGCCGGCCAGCGCTTTGGCGAACCAGTGCCGTGCCGCCGCACGGTCCCGGATTCCGGCAAGGCCGCGAGCGAGATAGCGGCCGAGCATCATCTGGGCATGCGTGTGTCCGCGTTCCGCTGCCGCCTGAAACCAGTGTTGGGCTGCCGTGCGGTCCCACATGATGTCGTGACCGCCACCATACATCGCGCCGAGGGCATACATGGCGCCGACATGGCTTTGATTGGCTGCGCGGCGGAACAGCAGGATAGCAGCGGCGTGGTCGCGCTTGCCGCCGCGGCCGTTGACGAACATTTCTGCTAGTGCAACCTGTGCGTCCGTCACGCCCGCTTCGGCGGCCTTGGCGATCCAGATGCGGGCTTCGGGCAGATTCTCTGGGGCGCCGCGGCCCTCGGCCAGCAGCCGGCCATACCAATACTGAGCGTTGACCACGGTATCTGCCGAGCGCCGGAGCCATTCGGCGGCCTCAGCCTCGTTCTTGTCGACGCCGATCCCTTCCGCGAGGCAGACGCCGTAGTTGAACGCTGCAACCATGTCGCCGGCTTCGGCCTGGCCCTGGAACCATTCGGCGGTCGACGCGCTGTCCGCCGGCGAGGCCTGGCCTTTCAGCACGAGAGCGGCGAGGTCGTAGCGGGATTGCACATCACCGGTGCCGGCAACCTGGCGAAACCAACGCGCAGCTTCGGCTGGGTCTTTCACCACGCCGTTGCCGGTCATGTGCATGGCGGCCAGCGCGCGCGCGGCTTTGGCATGCCCGCCTTCTGCGGCACGTCGCAGCCA
>JAYTHH010000537.1:0-7712 GCA_043732745.1 Rhodospirillales bacterium | reverse complement strand
TGTCGTAGCCGCGGTAATGCAGGTCGTTGCCGGTGCGCCCGACCGTGCAAAGTGCCGTATTCCCTGCGATCACGCCCGACAGTGCGACGCTTTTCTTGACCTTCGGAGCTGAAGTCTGAGTGTCACTCATGTTCGTATTCTCTCCTTGCTCGTTCAGAACAGGCCTGGTTTGCCGGTGGCGAGCGTGCCCTGGGGAAGGGCGATGGTCAGGCCCGCCAACCCGGCCGGGGAAAGCGTGGAAAGGCGCTGGGCACAGTCAAGAAAACGCTCGATCTCGGACTGGTCCAGCAAACCTTCCGTCAGGATACGGAACTTGCGGATGTAGTCGGCCCGCTGCCACGGCGTGGCGCCCAGCGTGTGGGCGTTCGCCACCGCCATCTCGTCCACGATCTCGCTGCCATCCTTCATGCGGATGATGATCTTGCCGCCGAACGCCTTCACCGCGGAATCGACCGAATGATAGCGCGCGGTCCAGGCATGGTCCTCGGTCGTGCGGATCTTGTGCCACAGGGCCACGGTGTCCGGTCGCGCCGCCCGCTCCGGCGCATAGCTGCGCACGTGATGCCATACGCCGTCCTGCAACGCCACGGCCACAATATACATGATCGAGTGATCAAGCGTCTCGCGTGACGCCGTGGGATCCATCTTCTGCGGATCTCGCGCACCGGTGCCGATGACGTAGTGGGTGTGGTGCGAGGTGACAATCTCGATATCCGCCACGTCGCCCCAGTTGGCCACAAGCTTGCCCATGCGGAACGACAGGTCGATCAGGGCCTGGCTTTGATATTCCGCCGAATGCTCCTTCGTGTAGGTGTCCATGATGGCGCGCTTGGCTTCGCCCGGGGTCGGCAACGGCACCTTGTAGTGGGCATCCTTGCCGTCGAGCATCCAGGCAATCACGCTGTCCTCGCCTTCATAGATCGGGCTCGGCGCACCTTCGCCACGCATGGCGCGGTCGACCGCCTCGATGGCGAGCTTGCCGGCATGGCTGGGCGCGAACGCCTTCCACGAGCTGATCTCGCCTTTCCGCGATTGGCGGGTGGAGGTCGTCACGTGCAAAGCCTGTTGCACAGCCTGGTAGATTACCTCGGTCTCAAGCCCGAGCAGCGTGCCGATTCCGGCGGCCACGGACGGCCCGAGATGGGCGACATGGTCGATCTTGTGGGCGTGCAGGCAGATCGACTTCACCAAATTCACCTGGATCTCGTAGCCGGTGGCCAGGGCGCGCACGAGGTCGGCGCCGGAGCGATTGGTCTGCTGCGCAACGGCCAGGATCGGCGGGATATTGTCGCCGGGATGGCTGTAGTCGGCAGCCAGGAACGTGTCGTGATAGTCGAGCTCACGCACGGCGGTGCCGTTGGCCCAGGCCGCCCATTCCGCGTGCACGCGCACCTCTGGCCCGCAGCCGAACACCGTGCCGCCACCGGCGCGCGGGTGTGCGAGCGCCTGGGCGCGGGCCGTAATCACCGGCTGGCGGTTGATGGCGGCAATCGCGACGGAGGCGTTGTCGATCACGCGGTTGATGATCATGTCGACCACATCGCCGTCCAGCGGCACAGGATCGGCCGCAACCGTTGCGATCTTCCAGGCGAGCTGGTCTTCCCGGACCAGGCGATCACTCTCGGGATGAACGGTGACATCGTGCAGGATCATGGCTTGTTTCCGATTTTAGAGCATCATCCGATCAAACGAGGTCACCCGTCGGATAAAGCTCGATAACAAATTGACGTGTTGAAAGCTTCGTGCGCCCCGACGTGACACAGGTCCAATCCGATTGACAGAGCCTATCGATACGTTTTTTGTATCGTGATGGATCTCAACCTCATCAAGCGCTTCGGCCATTTCCTCGCAGTCGTGGAAGAAGGCAACTTCGGCCGCGCTGCAGCAAGGCTCGGCATGTCGCAGCCGCCGCTGACGGCACAAATCCAGATTCTGGAACGCGCCCTCGGCGTCAAGCTGCTGGAACGCTCCCGGCTCGGCACACGGCCCACCTGGGAGGGCGAGGTGCTGCTGCCAGCGGTGCGAAGGCTGGAGGAGAGCGCACTGGCGGTCGAGGCGCTGGCGCGGGAGGTTCGGCTGGGGCGGCGCTCGCTGGTCAATATCGGCTGCATCACCTCGGCGATGTTCGACACCCTCCCTCCCGTCATGCGCGCCTTCCGGCGTCTGCAGCCGGAAACCGTCATCACCGTCCGCGAAATGGACACCGCCGATGCCATGGAGGCATTGCGGCGCGGCGAGATCGACGTGGCCTTCGCCCGGCTGGAACGCGACCTGTTCCCCGTCCACATGCAGCGCCTCGCATCGGACCGGCTGATCGCTGCGGTGCCGGACACCGATGCGCTGGCAGAGTCGGAATGCATCGATCTGGCGATGATGGAGGCGCGGCCGATGGTGATGCTGCCGCGCGCCATCAGCCCAGCCTATTTCGACGGCGTCGTCGCCGCCTGCCGCCAGGCAGGCTTTTGCCCGATCGCGGCGCGTGAGGTGAATTCGGCAATGGCGCAACTGGCTCTGGTGGCGTCCGGCCTCGGTGTCGCATTGGTCTCATCCGGCATGGCGGCCCTGGCCCCGGCCGGCGTCAGCTTCCGCCCGCTGGCAGTGCCGGTGGAGGCGGTGGGCGTCTCGGTGGCATGGAACAGCGAACGCGACAGCCCGATCAGCCGCGCCGTGGTGGAGGTTGCGCGTGATATCGCAACCACGCAGCGTCAGGGTGCGACGTCATAGAGTTTGCCCAACGCGCGCACGCCGAGTGCATGCACTTTGCGCATGGTGGACCAGCAACGGAAATGCTATCCGGGCACGACGGCCGTGATTCGGACCGAAAAAAATGCCAATTCAGGGAGATGTTGATGCGCTTTGCACGCCGGACTCTAATGGCTCTTGCCGCCACAACGATGCTCACGAGTGCCGCTTTTGCGGCCGACCCGATCAAGATCGGCCTCACCGGTCCGTTTACCGGCGGATCCGCCTCAATGGGCGTCTCGATGCGTGACGGCGTGAAGCTGGCCGTGGCGGAGATCAACAAGGCCGGCGGCGTCATGGGCCGCCAGATCCAGCTCGTCGAGCGCGACGACGAGGGCAAGAACGACGTAGGCGTCCAGGTCGCCCAGGAGCTCATCAACAAGGAGGGCGTCGTTGCCACGATGGGCTTTATCAACACCGGTGTGGCGCTGGCCTCGCAGCGCTTCTACCAGGAAGCCGAAATCCCCGTGATCAACAACGTCGCCACCGGCACGGTGATCACTAAGCAGTTCCCCAAGGACAACTACATCTTCCGCATGTCCGCCAACGATGTGATCCAGTCGGGCATGATCGTGGACGAAGCCATCACGCGGCGCGGCTTCAAGTCGCCGGCCATCCTCGCCGACAGCACCAACTACGGCCAGCTCGGCCGCGAAGACCTCGAGAAGGCACTGGCCGCCAAAGGCATCAAGCCCGTGACGGAGGAAAAATTCAACATCGGTGACACCGACATGACCTCGCAGCTGCTGCGCGTGAAGGCCGCCAATGCCGACGTCATCCTCACCTACGGCATCGGGCCGGAGCTGGCGCAGATCGCCAACGGCATGGGCAAGCTTGGCTGGAAGCTGCCGATCATCGGCTCCTGGACCTTGTCGATGTCCACCTTCATCGACAACGCCGGCGCCAACGGCGAAGGCGCTGTCATGCCGCAAACCTTCATCCAGTCGCCGTCCACGCCGAAGCGCAAGGCCTTCATCGACGCCTATCAGGCTGCCTACAAGGTGGACCGCATCCCGAGCCCGATCTCGGCCGCCCAGGGCTATGACGGCACCTACCTGCTCGCCGCCGCAATCGCCCAGGCGAAGTCCACCGATGGCCCGAAGATCAAAGCCGCGCTCGAAAACCTCACCACCAAGGTCGAAGGCGTCGTCACAATCTACGACAAGCCGTTCACCGCCACCGACCATGAGAGCATCACCGCCAACATCCCGGTGTTCGGGCTGGTCAAGGGCGGCCGCGTGGTCGCCGCCCGCGAGGACGACATCGAAGGCAAAAACGCCGTTCGCCTGAAAACCCACTGAGCCTTCGCCTGCCAACGGCGCCCTTCCAAAAGGAGGGGCGCCGTTTCGTCTGTCTGTCAGCCATCGAACAAGGCCGCATGTCGTCATGACCTTCGATTTTCTCACCCTGGCCCAGCTCGTGGTCAGCGGTATCTCGGTCGGCATGATCTACGGCGTGATCGCCTTCGGCTACCAGCTCACCTTCGCCACCTCCGGCACGCTGAACTTCGGCCAGGGCGAGGCGCTGATGCTCGGCTCGCTGGTCGGCTACACCATCGTCACGCAGATCGCCGCCTGGTTCGGCCTGCCGATCCTGTGGTCGTATATCCTGATGCTGCCCTTCGTCCTCGCCTTCGGCATGCTGCAGGGCGTCGTGGTCGAGCGTCTCGGCGTGCGCCGGGCGATCAAGACCAAGTCCGATGCGGGCTGGATCATGGCCACCATCGCGCTCGGCATCATTTTCAAGAATCTCGCCGAGAACATCTGGGGCCGCGACACCTTCCCGTTCCCGTCGCCGCTGTCTGACAACGCGATCCAGGTGCTGGGCGTGCGCATCCTGCCGATGGAGGTGCTGATCGTCTGCGGCGCCATCGCCTTGATGGCGGCGATCGAGCTGTTCAACCGGCGCTCCATCTACGGCAAGGCCGTGGTCGCCACCGCCGCCGACATCGGCGCGGCCGGCCTGATGGGCGTCAACACCGCCCAGGTCATTACTTTTTCTTACGCACTGTCCTCCATGACGGCAGCGTTCGCGGGCGTGCTGGTGGCACCCGTCACTCTCACCGGCGCCGGCCTCGGTGGCGCCCTTGGCCTCAAGGCCTTCGCGGTCGCCATCATCGGCGGCCTCACCAGCGGCGTCGGCGTCGTGGTGGGCGGCGTCCTGCTGGGCATCACCGACCGTCTCACCGGCTATTACATCTCAACCGGCTATCAGGACGTCCCGGGTCTGGTCATTCTGCTTCTGGTGCTGTCGTTCAAGCCCTCTGGCCTGTTCGGCCGTCGCGCGATCAAGAAGGTCTGACCCTATGCGTGCGAACCTTCTGAAGTCCCTGGGCCTCATCGCCCTGCTGGTGTTCCCGTTCGTGGTGACCAGCCCGTACTACATCCATCTGGTCGCCACGATCGCCATCTTCGCCATCCTGGCGCTGGGGCTGGACATTGTGTTCGGCTACACCGGCGAGGTGTCGCTCGGCCATTCCGCCCTGTTCGGCATCGGCGCCTACACCGCCGCCATCCTGAACTTTCAACTGGGCATCAGCTTCGGCTGGGCGATCCCCTGCGGCATCGTGGTCTCCGCCGCGTTCGGCGCCCTGCTGGCCCTGCCGGCGCTGCGCGTCACCGGCCCCTACCTGGCCATGGTCACGCTCGCCTTCGGCACCATCATTCAGATTCTGATCAACGAGACCGTCGACCTCACCAACGGCCCGCTCGGCATTAAACTCAACCGTCCTGCGTTCTATGACTGGCGCGTGCTGTCCGACAGCATCCCGATCTTCAGCATGCCGCGGACGCGCATGGTGGAAACGCAGTTCTACTACGTCACCGCCATCGCGTTGGTGCTGACCCTGGTGGTGATCTCCCGCCTGCTGGCGTCCCGCTACGGCCGCGCCTTCGAGGCCCTGCGCGACAGCCCGATCGCGTCGGACTGCATGGCGGTGTCGGTCTACAAGCACAAGGTGCTCGCCTTCGTCACCAGCGCAGGATTCGCGGGCCTCGCCGGCGTGCTGTTCGCCTATTCCGAACAATACGTTGCCCCCAACAACATCAGCTTCGAACAGTCCATCACCTTCCTACTGGCGGTGACGATGGGCGGCCGCAAGTCCCGCGTCGGGCCGATCTTGGGCTCGGCCATCGTGGTCTATCTGCCCAACCTGCTGTCCGACATCGACCAGTTCCGCTTCGTGGCCGCCGCCATCGCCATCATCGCCGTCGCGATCGGCGCTATCCGCCTGCTGCGCGGCGCGGTGGAGGACCGCATGTCGGTGATCGTCCCGGTCGCCCTCTGCCTTGCCTTCTTCGCCCTGTCGCTCAGCCTGCAGAAAATCACCGACTACAAGCTGACCATCTACGGCCTGATGATCCTTTTCGTCGTCTACTACCTGCCAGACGGCATCTACGGCTTCCTGCGCAACCTCGTGGGCAGATACCGCCCCGACTGGGTCCGCCCGCCCGTTCAGATCGGCGGCATGGGGGACGAAGCCTCCGCCTGGGCCGCAACCGCGCCGGCCACCGGCTCCGGCGTGGCCCTCCTCCAGGCGCACGACATCGTCATGCAGTTCGGCGGCCTCAAGGCGCTGGACCGCGTGAGCCTCGATGTGATGCCCGGCACCGTGCACGGCCTGATCGGCCCCAACGGCTCCGGCAAGTCAACCACCATGAACGTGCTCACCGGCATCTACACGCCCACCTCAGGCACTGTGCTGTTCGAGGGAAAATCCATCGCCGGCAAGAAATCCGCCGACATCGCCGGTGCTGGCATCGCCCGCACGTTCCAGAACGTCCAGTTATTCGGCGAACTCACCTGTATCGAAAACATCATGGTGGGCCTGCACCACACCTATCGCGGCACAATGGCCGACGTGGCGCTCGCTTTGCCAAAATCATGTGCCGAGGAAGCCCACGCGCTGCAACGCGCCGCCAGTCTCCTGCGTTTCGTTGGCCTCGAAGCGATGGCCAACGAGGAGGCCCGCAATCTGCCCTACGGCAAGCAGCGCCTGCTGGAAATCGCCCGCGCGCTGGCACTCGACCCGAAACTGCTGCTGCTCGACGAACCCGCCGCCGGCCTCACCGCGCCTGACATCGTCGAACTGATGACCATCATCCGCAAGATCCGCGATCAAGGCATCACCATGATCCTCATCGAGCATCACATGGATGTCGTCATGAGCGTGTGCGACATCGTCACGGTACTGGATTTCGGCCAGAAGATCGCCGAGGGCAAACCAGCCGAGGTCCAGGCCGACCCGAAGGTGATCGCAGCCTATCTCGGCACCGCCGAAGCCGAAGCAGCATAGGGAGCGAGCACATGTTACAGGTCGAAAGACTTGCCGCCGGCTACGGCAAGGTCAAGGTGCTGCACGAGATTTCGCTTCAGGTGCAGGAAGGCACGCTGGTCACGCTGATCGGCTCCAACGGCGCCGGCAAAACCACGACCATGCGCGCCGTGTCCGGAATGATCAAGCCGACGGCTGGCGAAATCAACCTGCACGGCAAGCGCATCGATGGCCTGGAGTCCTACACCATCGCCAAGCAGGGCCTGGCGCACTCCCCCGAAGGCCGGCGCGTGTTCGCCACCATGACGGTGACCGACAACCTGATCCTGGGCGCCTTTCCGCGCCTGACCGGCAGCCGCCCCAAGGGCGATGTGCAGGGTGACCTGGAACGCGCGCTGGAGCTGTTTCCGCGCTTGAAAGAGCGCCGCACCCAGTTGGCCGGAACGCTGTCGGGCGGCGAGCAGCAAATGCTGGCAATGGCGCGCGCCGTGATGCTGAATCCTGAAATCGTGCTGCTCGATGAGCCGTCGATGGGACTGGCGCCGATTCTGGTGGAAGAAGTGTTTCGCATCATTGCCGACCTGAAGTCGCGCGGCGTCACCATGTTGCTGGTCGAACAGTTCGCCGCTGCGGCGCTGAAGGTGGCCGACTACGGCTATGTGCTGGAAAACGGCCGGATTTCGGTGCATGGTGAGGC
>JAYTHH010000536.1:0-2277 GCA_043732745.1 Rhodospirillales bacterium | reverse complement strand
GCGCTATGTCGACAGTTCCGCCGAGCGTCTGCAGGTGCAGGCGCGCAACTGGGTGGATGAGCGTTACGTGCTGGCCTGCAACGGCGTGGCCCTGCCGCTGAGCCGCACCGATCGTGTGGGTGACTACGTCGCCGGCGTGCGCTTCAAGGCCTGGCGCCTGCCCAACGCGCTGCACCCAACCATCCTGGCCCAGACTCCGTTGGTGTTCGATGTATATGACCGCTTCTCCGGTCGCAGCCTGGGCGGCATGACGCATCACGTCTCGCATCCCGGCGGGCGCAGCTACGACGATTTTCCGGTGAACGCCAACTCCGCCGAAGCCCGTCGCCGTTCACGCTTTTTCCCGTTCGGCCACACCCAAGGTGAGATGGTCGAGCCGAAGCTGGTGGTGGGGCGTGACCATCCCCGCACCTTGGATCTGCGGCGGTTCGCATGAAACCGCCCATTTCGGCCGGCACCAAGATCGGTCATGTTCATCTGAAAGTGGCCGATATCGACCGTGCGCTCAGCTTCTATTGCGGGGTGCTTGGCTTCGAAGTGACACGGCGGATCGGCGACCAGGTGGCGTTCATTTCGGCTGGTGGCTATCACCACCATCTCGGCCTGAACACCTGGGACAGCAAAGATGGCTCACCGCCAGCGCCGGGGACCACCGGGTTGTATCACACGGCGATTCTGTATCCGTCGCGTGCTGACCTCGCTGACGCGTTCCGCCGTGTGGTGGCTGCCGGTATCCCGTTGGACGGATACGCGGATCACGGCGTCAGCATCGCGTTGTATCTGCGCGACCCCGATCAGAACGGCGTGGAACTGTATTATGACAAGCCGGAGGAAGAATGGCCGCACGACGAGGCGGGCAACCTCGTGATGTACAATAAGCGCTTCGACCTGGATGCCCTGCTGAAATCGTAGGTGGACAAAGGCCACCATCCCAACGTTGTCGGCCGCACCCCAAATCCCAGCCTCATCGCGTCCGAACAAAAACGTGGACCCCGTCAACTCTGCGGTTTCTCCGTCTCTCCCGGCAAAATCCCATATGGTTTCAATAGAACCCACACATGGGCCGGGATCATGTTGCGCATCCGGGCCGGGTGCTGGCGCCGCAGATGCATGACGGTCTCGGCCGCCTTCATCTCCACCCGCGTTCGCGCGAATTCCAGGCCGCGCGGCCCGATGCGTGGCATCAGCCAAGCCACGATGGGCCGCACCCAGTTCGGCATGCCGCGCAACGGCAGCCCGCCGGCCGCACGTTCAACGTTTTTGATAAAGCCGGCCACTGCGCCGCGCCGCTTGCCCTTGCTGCCCGGTTCCGACACCGCTACCTCATTACCGAGAAGTGACAGCATCTTCTCCCCGCGCTCGTTGCGGATCAGCAGCCATTGCTCCCCTTCGCCGCCCATGTATCCCACGGTGATATCGGCCAGAACATTGGTGTAGTCGACACAAGTAAGGCAGGTGAGTGGGAAGAAATCCGGTGGCAGTTTCGAAATCGGCAGCTTCAGGAACGGAATTTCCTTGATCCGGCCATCTCTGAAGCGAAGTTCCACATGATAGTCGGCGCGAAATTCCAAATAGGTTATGGTGGCGGGATCTTCGGCCAGTAAGGCAAGAAACGTATGGAAATTCTCTGTCGTGGTGTTGTCCGAACAGGGCGTGCCGATCACGTATAGCCGGTCAAACCCTAATTCTTTCTCAAGAGCCCTGAGCGCATGCACCTGGCAGGGGATGCCGATGATGGCCAGGCGGGTGAAGCCGCGTGCGCGGGCCGGTTCCAGCAAAGCGAGCAACGGCGCATAGCCCATGCGCATGCCGCGAACCTGCGCCATCCCTGCGGCCTCGGTCACCAGAACCGGCATCGGGCGCCAGGAATCGGTGGGGTCCGGGGCCATGGTCAGCACCGCCTGCACGAAACCAGCCTCCAACAGGCGGGCCGCGATGCGAGTAGTGATACCGGTCCATTGCGCGCCCTCCAGCGGCGTTTTCATCGCGGCACGCAGCATCCGGCGAAACGGGCCAAAATGTAGCTCGTCCATACGCGTCTCGTCACGCGCGCGGCCGTGCACCTGCGCCTCCATCAGGCCGTAGTCGGGTTTGATGAACTGGCAGGCCCGGCCACAAGCCTTAGCATCTTGCATCCGCGACACGCCGCAATCGGTACAAAGGCCGCGCGGCGCGGCAGGCCCGATCGGTGGCGCCCAGATTGGGCCAGCAGTATCGAGATCGAGAGACATTTCAATATGACCCGTGGTGGCTTTTCAGCCTATCGCATCCTTTCGG
>JAYTHH010000535.1:0-21450 GCA_043732745.1 Rhodospirillales bacterium | reverse complement strand
AAGGAAAAGAGAGGGGCGGTCACACTCTAGCTCGGCCCTCACCGGCCAGCATAATCCCGACCCAACCCCTCCCGCCGCCGGCGAGTTGGCACCTCGTCGGCGGCACCCCATCTTCGCTCAACAGGGCAGGAAGGTCATAAGACAAGCAATATCGCCTGAGGTTGAATCAACCGCGCGATACAATTGCTTGCTAAAACGTAAAGGTAGAGCCTGGTAGCTTCACCTACCTAAAGCTATCAGGCTCTAGCGCCCGGCTCCACACATGCGGCTCCGTGGCACCCACCTGTGACGTGATACGTCCATAGGCCTCCGGCCTGCGATGCGCCTCAAAGTCGAAAATGGTGGAGCGGCCAAGCTGCACCTGTTCGAGATTGCAATCCGCGGTGATCAGCTCGTCGTCCCAGGTCGTCGCCTGCGCCAGAATCTCGCCTTGCGGATTGACGATAATGGAATGGCCGAACAGCTCGCAGCCATCTTCCACCCCCGCCTTGGCGGTGGCCACGGCAAAGGTCGCGTTCTGATACGCGCCGGCCTGGATGCTGAGATGGCTGTGCGCCACTCGCAGATGCGGCGCCTCGAAGCCGGCGGCGGACTGGTTGAGGCTGGGCGTGTTATAGCCGAGCATCACCATTTCAACCGACTGCAGCCCCAACACCCGCCACGCCTCCGGCCAGCGCCGGTCATTGCAGATCATCATGCCCACATTCAGCCCGGACAGATTACCGATCGGCGCCCGCACCACGGGAAAGCCAAGATTGCCGACCTCGAAGTAGCGCTTTTCCAAATGCTGCACGGCCCGTCTCAGATTGAATTCAGCGTGACCTGGCAGATGCACTTTTCGGTACTTCAGCACGATGTCGCCGCTGCCATTCACCAGAATGCACGTGTTGAAATGCCGCCGCCGCACCACGCCGGTCTCATCCGCCTCGACAGCGATCTCGGCATATCCCAGATAAAAACTGATGCCATATGTCATGGCAGCATCGAACAGTGGTTGGGTATCCGCCGAGGGCATCGTCTCCTCGAACCAGCCATCCGCCTCGGCGACGTCCTCGCGGTAGTGCCGCGGAAAGAACGTCGTTAGCGCCAGCTCGGGAAACACCACAAGCTCAACGCCTCTGATCCGCGCGCGTTCGAGCAGCCACACCATGCGCGCAACCGCGATCTGGCGGGTGTCGGCCAATTGCAACGGGCCAAGCTGGGCAGCGGCGACGGTGATGATGCGCGGCATGGCTCTTTCAGACTCGAAGAAACGTCACCGAATTGAACGCGACTGCCGCCGCGAATGCAAACAAGCCGGCATCACTGCCGTCGCACGAAACGCCCGGTGCCCGGCGTGGCCAGCACAATGGTGCCATTCCAGATCACCTGCCCCCGCAGAACCGTGGCGGCAACGCGCGCCCGCATGCGGCGGCCGTTATACGGCGACCACCGCAGCTCCGCCCGATCCTGGATATCCGCCTCGTCGAACGTGAAATCGCCGCGTTCCATCACCACCAGATCGCAATCCGCACCAAGCCGGATGGTGCCCTTCTTCGGATACAGCCCGTGCATCTTCGCACTGCGCTCGGCGCAATAAAGCGCCATAAGGGTCGGCGACAGACCGCGTTCGTCCAGCAAGGTGAACATCAGCGGCGCAAAGCTCTGCATCCCCACAAGCCCCGCGCCACTCGCAAAAATATCAGCACTGGCCTTGCGATCCGCCGGCCACGGCGCGTGATCGGTCGACACATATTCGATCTCGCCGGCTTCGAGCTTCTTCCACATCGCCTCCACCTCGGCGTGCGAGCGGAACGGCGGATTGCATTTGCCGCGCCCGCCGAGGCGCACCAGATCGTCCTCGGTCATGCAAAGATATTGGATGCAGGCCTCACCGGTGGCCGCCGCTCCCATCGCACGAAACGCCGCAGCGATATCGAAGCCCCGCGCCAGCGAGGAATGCGCGATGTGCACATGCGCGCCGGTGGAAAGCCCAAGTTCAAAGATCTCCAGATCCGCCAGCGTCTCCGCCAATGGCGGGCGCGTGCGGGCATGCATGATGGCATCGGTCTGGCCCTGCGCGCGGGCCTCGGCGGTCAGGCGTTCGACCAGCTCCTGGTCCTCGTTGTGCACTGCGACCGGCAGGCCTGTCTTTGCGATTTCCGCAAATGCCGCCAGCATTGTTGGATGATCGATGCGCGGAAAGCGCACCGCGTCGTATTCGTAGGTCGACAGTTTGAAGGCAGTTATTCCGCCCGCGGCCAGCCCGGCGATGGCATCGATCCCGCCGGATTTGCGAATGGTTCCATACAGGGCCATGTCCACATGCGCGGTGCGTTGCACCCAGCCGATCTTCTCAGCGAGAATTTCCGCATTCACCACCGCCTGCGGCACATCGTAAGGCATGTCGATGCAGGTGGTGACGCCGCCGGCGGCCGCCGATCGAGTCGCACCCTCGATCCCCGGCCAGCCGATGGCGGACGCGGTGTGCATGTGGCCATCCACCAAGCCGGGAAAAATCAGGCGCCCGGTGTGGTCATGCGTGACACCGGCCGGCGGCGCCTCGCCCACGCCGATCGCCGCGATGATATCGCCGCGTGTGGCGATGTAGCCGTTTCGCAGAATGTCCGACGAAGTCACGATATCGCCGAGAAAGACGCTGTCGAACGGTGCGGACATGATGACCTCGGATTGCCGGTTCCTGATCGGTCTCACGCTAGCCGGGCTTGGCTGGTTCCGCCACCCGCGGAGCAACGATGCCCACACAGCCATTCCAGCGTGCGATTCCGGATGACGAACACCCACAATAATGCCGGATTTCTTGTTCGGAAATGGTGCTTCACATCGTCTTCTTTCGCTTTTTTTCAGAGTGTGCCCACAGGCAACCAGCCTTGCAACTGGCCGGAAGCGTTCGCAAAAGGTCTCGTAGGAATCTGCATGTCTGGGAAATGCTCTGGCATGCTCTAGTGGATTTCGCTTCAATGTTAGCAGTCTGCCGCACGCGGCTGCGCGTAATCGCAAGTTTTGTATGTCGTCTTTTGATTGACACGCGCGGTACATGAAGTGATAGCGGAATTTGCATGCAACGCAGGAAGCGCGATTCGTCAAGCAACCATCTGGCGCGTGTGTGCATCTGGATAGGGGCTAAACATGCGACGAACCAAGACCCGCACGCAATCTAGCCTGATGAGAGCGCCGTATAAGAGCCCCACGTCCGCCGCGTATACCCGTACACGAAAGCTTTGTTCGACGAAGCGCAAGACAGCGCCATCGCGATAAAACCAAATCACCCCGCTCAGGAGTCTGTCCACGTGAGTAACGACGAAACGACCAAAATCGCTGTGCGCGCCGAGCTGATGGCGATGGCCGCACCCGCCCGTAGAACCGCAAAGGCTGCACCCGCGAAAGCGGCTGCCAAGCCAGCTGCCATAATGCCCGCCAAGGCCGCAAAGAAGACCGCCCCCGCGAAAGCCCCTGCAAAGACCAAGGAAGCTGCGAAGCCGGCTGCGAAGGCTGCGAAAGTTGTCGCCCCGAAAGCTGAAGCTGCCAAGCCTGCCGCAAAGGCCGTCGCCGCCAAGGCCACAGCCGCGAAGGTCAAAGCCTCTGCCAAGCCTGCTACGAAGAAGGCCGCGCCGGCCCAAGCTGCTCCTGCGAAAGCCACCGTGAAAGTCCCGAAGGCTGCCGCGAAAGCTGCTGCCAAGCCAGCCATGAAGGCAGCGCCGAAGGCTGCTCCCATTAAGGCTGACGCTCCGAAGGCTGCCGCTGTGAAAGCCCCCGCTGCGAAGGCCCCCAAGGCGTCGGACAGCAAGATGGGCGGCATGTCCGCCGCCAGCGCCACCGCCGCCAAGGCGCTGCGCTCGCAGACCGGGAATGTGTCGAGCAAGACTGCGAAGTCCGCTGCACCCGCAGCCCCCGAGCCTGTCGCCAAGCCTGCGAAGAGGGGTCGCAAAGCCGCTGCCTGAAACAATCGGCCGGCAAGGCACGCTTGCTGCCTTGCCGGCCGATCACTTCGTGTGAGTGCTAACCAAAGGTCGTCAGCAGATCGTCGATCTGCTCCACCGTCAGATTCCGGGTGGCATGCCCGCGCAGCAATAGCGCTAGCCGTGCGGCTTCTTCGAGCTCCTCGGCGGCATAGACGGCATCCGTCAGAGTGGGGCCGCTGACGACCGGCCCATGATTGGCCAGCAGCACCGCCCGTGCGCGCATTGCGGCCGCATGAATGGCGGGCTCCATAGCGTGATCGCCGGGCCGATAATACGGAATGATCGGCAGCGACTTCCCGACCCGCATGACGAAATACGGTGTCAACGGCGGGATCGGCGCCAACGGATCGGCATCCGCAAGGCAGGCGATGGCGGTGGCCATGGTCGAATGCAAATGCACCACGGCGTTCGCATCGGGCCTTGCCTGATAGAAAGCGCGATGCATGAACACCTCCTTCGACGGACGATCGCCGGACATATGGTTGAAGCCAGTATCCAGCTTCGAAATCCGCGCGCTCTCCAGACCGCCGAGAGAGGAGTTCGTCGGCGTCATCAAAAACCCATCATCGAGACGCACGCTGATATTGCCCGCACTGCCGACCGCATAGCCCCGCGCGAACAGCGATGCGGCAAGTTTCACGAGCAGGTCGCGGATTTGGGCCTCCTGCATCACGCGCCCTCCGTCGTGAATGCCTTCATGAAGAAGTCGCGTGCGCCGAAATTGCCACTTTTCAACGCCAGACGCATCGACGGACCGCTGCCTTCGGCAAACGTCCAGGGCACGCCTGGATCGATCTCAGCACCTATGCGCAGGCGCTTTACGCCCAGCCGTGTGACGATCGCGCCAGAGGTTTCGCCCCCCGCCACGACCATGCGTCGCACACCCGCTGCCACCAGGCCTTCGGCGATGGCCGCCATGGCTCCTTCAACAAGCGCGCCGGCGGCATCGCGCCCCAGCATTTCCTGCAAAGCTGCCACCTTTTCGGGCCCGGCCGAGGCGGCGATGACGATGGGGTTGCGGCCAAGCTTTCCCTCAGCCCAGGCAAGCGCCCGCGATGCCAGTGCCGCCGCATCCGGCTCGACGAGCACATCGAGTTCCAATGTGGGAAGATGGTCGCGGGCCGTGCCGATCTGGAGCAACGTGGTGCGCGAACACGACCCTGCCAGCACGGCCGCATATCCTTCGACCGACGGCAATGCGCCAGGATTTTCGAGTATCGCCAGCAGGCCGGCATTGCGAAAATTCTGCGGCAGGCCAAGCGCTACGCCGGAGCCGCCAGTGATCAGCGCATGTCCCGCGGCCGCCTCGCCGATGGCAAGCAAATGGGCGTTGTCCACCGCATCGACGATCGCATAGCGCCGCCCCTGCTCCTTCAACTGGGTCATCGCGCGGCGGATCGCAACCGGGCCCTTCGCCACCGTGGCAAACGGCACGAGGCCTACCGTGGCATCGGTCTGCTGCGACAGCACACGGACCAGATTGGCGTCCTTCATCGGCGTCAGCGGATGATGTTCCATGCCGCTTTCGTTGAGCAGCGTGGCGCCGACGAACAGATACCCCTGATAGACGCTGCGCCCGTTGGCCGGAAAGGCCGGGCACGCCAACGCAAAGCCACAGCCGAGCGCCTCCACCAGGGCATCCGCCACCGGGCCGATATTGCCAGCCGGCGTGCTGTCAAATGTGGAGCAGTATTTGAAGAAGATCTGCTTGCATCCGGCACGCTGCAGCCAGGCGAGTGCTTCGAGGCTCTCGCTGATCGCATCGGCCACCGGCGCGGTGCGCGATTTCAGCGCAATGATGATAGCGTCGGCATCCGGCACGACCGTGTTCGCATCCGGCACGCCGATCAACTGCACAGCGCGCATGCCGTGGCCCACGAGCATTGAGGCGAGATCGGTGGCGCCGGTAAAATCGTCGGCGATGCAGCCCAGTAATGCCATTTTATTTGTTCCCCGAATGTGCCGCCAGAACACGTGCGAAAAGGTCGGCCTGTGCGGGCCAATCCGGCAGGCTTTGCCCGATCGCCCAGGCCGCGTCGGCCATCGAACGACGCAGGCGTTCATCGAAGATGACCCGGCGCAGCGCCTTGGACAACTGGTCGACGTCTCCCACTGGGCAGACCACGCCGCTTTGGGGCGATACCAGCGCGCCGGCCGCGCCTCCATTGCAGACGGCAACGGGCAGGCCGCGTTTGAGCGCCTCGGCGATCGCCATGCCGTAGCCTTCGTAGCGCGTGGCCAACGCAAACAGATCGGCCTCGTGCCAGAGCTGCGTCAGGGGCTGGCCGCTCATTTCACCGTAGAACCGTACGCGCCCTGCGATGCCCAGCTCTTCCGGCAGCGCGCGCAGCCCATCCGCCGTGACGGGATCGAGCCGATCGCCGCCGGCAATCGTCAGACGCCAGTCGAGATCGAACAGCCGCGCCAAAGCGCGCAGCAGAATGTCGTGCCCCTTGCGTGGGATCAGCGAACCGATCGCAAGAATGTTCACAACGGCAGTACCCGATCCGGCGCTACGCGGCGCCGGTGCAGTCCCCGGCTCAATCACCGTCATGCGTTCAGCCGGCACGCCAAATTGCACAGTCAGCGTGACGGCCGTGGCCTGGCTGGTAACAACAACATGACGTGCATAAGGCAGAAGCCGTTTTTCAATCTGGATCAAACGCACCCTACTGTCCGGATCGAGCCCGGTTTCGAGACCGGTGGGATGGTGGTCGAGCACAACGGTCGGATGCACAGCCAAGCGTTCGCCAACTGGGTCGAACGCTGCCAGCGCCATGTTGTCGATCACAACGGCATCTGCCCCGGCGACGCCCTCCCAGATGCGCTCCGCCGTCGCGAAAGCGGCCTCGTCCGGCACTGGGCACTGCCCAGCAAGTTCATGAATCACGACGCTATGGCCCGCCTCCCGCCACCGGTCTGTCATATGGCGGTCGTAGAGCGTGCCGCCTGTCAGCACATTGAAAGGGGTCGGCACGATGAAGTCGATGCGCATCCGCTTGAACTCCCGCGGCGAGGTTGGTTTGGAAAGCTTGTCGAACCAGATCGCGGAACGCACAAGGCCCGGGGTGCCGATCGTGGGTTCTTGCCTACCCGTCATTGGGCCATGAAGAAGGGCCAGAGCGGGCTGGGAGCGGTCATTTCAATCCGCTGCCGACGGCCCCAAACCCATGACAGGCGCGCGTAGCGTGCTGCAAGCGGTTGGGCGAGCGACGCCAACTCTCATCGATGTTGGAGAGGTCAGCACCCAGGCGAAAGGGAGTCAGGCGCTGTTCCACATTGCGATCGGCGGAGCTGCTGTCATCGACGGCGTCCGGCCACTGGCGCCATAGCCTGTGGTGTGCGGCATTGCACGTGGAACCGCGCGCGCAATGCACGCCATTACCCGGTTCTGCGCTACCATCGCGCGTTCCAGCAGTCGTTTATTATCCAGCACAAGCGTGTTGAGGCGCGTGCCCTCCGCAAGCCATGCCGCAGCGTCTGGCGGCGGCGTAGACTTACAAATGGCAAGCAATGTGTCCGTCGCTCTCTGCTTCTCGGATAACAACGCCGTGGCACCGGCGATATCCATCATTTGCAGCGCTGCGTTTTCTGCAGCCAGCACGTCGCACAACATGCGCGCCGCTGAAATAGCCGGATGACATGTCATTTTGACCCCTTCGCCTGTTCCTGCATCTGCAGCATCTGCCGATAGATCGGTACCGCCAGCCCCAACCCGCCGCTTTTGCCGATCTGCTTGGCCAACTCCTGCGTCATCATCGGGCGCCACGGCTCCTCGCCCGATCCGCCGCCGAACGGGCCGGTGGAGGATTTCACCGTCTCGAAGATCGGCGTTAGCAACTGGCCAAGCGCCATCGACTCGAAATCCTGAGCCGCCTTCCATGCCTTCGCGTGACCAAGGGTTGCGATATCGGCGGCGTCGGGTTTTGGTGCCACAATCATCACCGCACCTGCAGATCGGCTTGCAGCGCGCCGGCCGCCTTGATTGATTGCAGGATGCTGATCATGTCCCGTGGGCTTACGCCAAGCGCGTTCAGGCTGCCGACAAGATCGCGCAAAGTGACGTTGCCGGAGAGAATCCCCAGCTTCTTGTCTCCCCCATCATCGACTTGCACGCTCGTGCGTGGCACCACCACCGTCACGCCACCGGAAAGCGCGCCGGGTTGGCTGACCTGTGGTGTCTCGGTGACGCGAATGGTAAGATTGCCCTGAGCGATCGCCACCGTGCTGACCCGCACATTGGCACCCATCACGATCGTGCCGCTGGCCTCATCGACCACCACGATGGCGGCGTGATCCGGCTCCACCCGCAGATCCTGTACGCGCGCAAGCGACTCGATCACGTCCCGATTGCTGAAATCCAGCGCCACCGTGCGAGGGTCCAACGCCTTGGCGATCTGACTTTCGAAGGCGTGGTTCACGGCATCCGCCATGCGGCGCGCGGTGGTAAGATCGGGATTGCGCAGCCCCAAGCGCACGGCACTTCGGCTGGCGAGCTGAAACGCCACCTCGCGCTCCACCGTACCGCCATTGGCGATGCGCCCGGCGGTAGGTACTCCTCTGGTGACAGAGGCGCCCGCCCCGCGCGCCGCGATCGCACCGGTGGCCATTGCACCCTGTGCCACGGCATATACTTCGCCGTCCGCCGCTAGCAATGGCGTGACGAGCAACGTGCCGCCGGTAAGATTGGTGGCGTCACCCAAGGCTGCGATGGCCACGTCGATTCGGCTGCCGGTGCGCGCGAAGGCCGGCAGTTCCGCAGTCACCATTACGGCCGCCACGTTCTTGGTCTTGAGCTTGCTTTCCTGATCCCGCGTGTTCACGCCCAGCCGCTCCAGCATGCCTATCAACGACTGCCGGGTGAAAACGGCGGAATCGAGCTTGTCTCCCGTACCGTTCAGGCCAACCACCAACCCATATCCCACCAACTGGTTTTCCCGGATGCCTTCGACATCCGCGATATCCTTGATGCGCACCTGGGCTGAGGCACAGAAGCTGAAAGCGAGGCCAGCGGCTAGGCCCACAACCAGTGCGAGGCAACGTCGCATCATGCGCAAACCCCCTTGGTATTGATCCGAAAAGCATTTCCGTCCCCGCCGGTAGCGTCTTGTTCAGCTTTGAAGTGCACTCTGCCCGCGTGGGGCTGATCTGATGCTACTGGACAGGTGTTACCGAATGGCAAAGACGAATGGCAAAAACGACTGGGGACAGAAATGAGCATTCTTCCGACAAGCGGTATCAGGAGCGAGCCACTTCGCGCAGCGCCCGGCCGCCGCCAGGCGGGTTTCTACGTGGCGGAGCAGCCCGGGAAATTGTCCGAAACCTCCGTTCTCGCCGCGGCCTCCACCGATCCGCTGCTGTTCCTGCAGGAGGTCGATTCCCCGAAGGAGCGAGACGCCAGGTCCAGGCGGCACGGCGCAGCCCTGCTCGATCTCCTGGCGAAGCTACAACACGGCTTGCTGGACGGCGCGGCGGCACGCGACGTGCTGAGCGAAATCCAGGCGCTTGCCAACCAGCCGAGCGTGGCCGCGGACCCAAGGCTACAGGACGCCGTCGCGGCGATCACGCTGCGTGCCCATGTCGAAATGGCCCGAAGGCTAAACGTCACGAAAAGAGAACAATCTCAATAGAATGGCTTCGGACAGTTAAAGTGTCCTCGACCGTTGTCAGCCCCCTTGGCGAGCGTGCCGAGCATGGCTATAAGCCGCCAGAATGCGCGGACGGGCGTCCGGTGTATGTCTTGCTTGCCCAATGCGGCTGCACGATGCCCGGTGACCGTTCGCAAGCCAGGCTGCAACGACGCAGGATTACCGCGACATGATGGTTTCACTGCCGCCTGATTACCGCCCGTCGGACAGCGACGCGTTCATGAACCCGATGCAGGTCGAGTATTTTCGCCAGAAACTGCTGCGCTGGCGTGCCGATCTGCTCCGTGATGCAGATGGCACACTGGCAAGCCTGGGCGAGGGTGGCATCCACGAAGCCGATATCACCGATCGCGCCAGCGTGGAGACAGACCGTGCGCTGGAACTGCGTACTCGGGACAGGGCGCGCAAGCTGATCTCGAAGATCGATCAGGCGCTGATGCGCATCGAGGCAGGAACCTACGGCTTCTGTGAGGAAACCGACGAGCCGATCGGCCTCAAGCGCCTCGAAGCGCGCCCCATTGCTACCCTGTCCATCGAGGCACAGGAGCGCCACGAGAAAATGGAACGCGTCCACCGCGATGACTAGAGCTGTTCCGCCTTATTTGTCCACCAAGCGGTGGACGGTGGATCCGCTCTAGTTTTTATTTTTGCCGCCGTTTTTCCAATTGAATTGCAAACAATTCGGTTGAACCGGCTGCAAACCACAAGCCTCAGAATGGCGCCACCGCGTCGAGCACCTGCTGGCCCCACCGCGGTGTCTGAAGGTCCGTCAACTGGCCACGGCCGCCATAAGCGATCCGTGCCTCAGCCATCCGATCGTGAATGACGGTGTTGTCGCTGGCGATGTCCTGCGGCCGCACAACGCCCGTCACTTGAAGCTGCCGCAACTCACTGTTCACGCGCACCTCCTGCCGCGCCGCCACAACCAGGTTGCCGTTTGGCAGCACCTGCGTGATGACGCCGGCCAGCCGCAACGTCACCGTCTCGTTGCGCTTGATCTCCCCGGTGCCGTTATTGGTGTTGGTGCTGCTCGCAGCCACTAGATTGGACGCCGTGGCACCGGCGAGCAGCTTGGGAATCGTCGCCTCGAACCCGAACAGATTGGGCAGGCCCAAGGCCTCGCTGCCGTTGCGGCTAGCGGTGGTGTTGTTCTTCATGTTGGCGGTGTCTGTGATGTTGACCAGCACTGTCAGAATATCGCCCACCTGCGCAGCGCGCTGGTCCTTGAAGAACGCGCGGCTGCCGGACCGCCACAGCGCTCCCACCTGCGGCGTGGCCATCTGCCCCGCCGGCATCGGCATCGTGATGGGCCGGTAGCTCGGCTCCCGCGTGGGGTCGGCACTGGGCGTCATTTCCGGCGGGCGCCCGACTTCTGAAAGCCGCGTAAGAGTGCCGCAGGCGGGCAACAGCAGAGGTAGCACGAGCGCCGCCATCACATACCTCATCGCAGCGTCTCTCGTCCGCCACCACCCGGCCCGCCTGAACCCTGCGCCGCCGCAAGCCTTGCCGGCACGCGCGGCGTACTAGATGATTGCACCATCACCTGATCCACCCCGGTAATTTCAGCCTCGATCAACGCGCCCGACACTGGATTGAGCACGCCGATGCGATCCCCGATGCCGCCTGCCTCCGTCGCCGTGCCGGACGCAGCCATCGTCAATCCCGGCGATTGCAGAAGCATCATGACGCGAGATCCTTTCTGGACGATGAACGGTCGCCCGAGATCAGCAAGCTGCAGCGGCTGGCCCGCAACCTCCTGTCGACGCGTCGCCTGACCCACCACCTGGCTCACGCTGCGCGCCACGTCGCCGCGCCCGGCGCCCGCGCGCACGCGAACCACCTGCACGTCCGCGGCGCGCAGAACCGCCCCGGCGGCGATGCGATGCGACGGCACCACCACATCCATCATCTCCTGTGCGCGGCCGGCCAGCCGCGTTCGCTGAATGGCCTCGCCCGCCATCGAAAGTGCCAACGTGGCGGTGAACCGGCCGGACACGCTGTCGAAATCCACTTGCTCGATGCTGGACCGGATGGCTGCCTCCATCGGTACCAAAGGCGCTGCAAAGCCGCCGAGCTCGATCTCCACATCTGGCGCAGCACCCGCCCCGGTCAGCGCCGCATGCAGCGACCCGATAAATTCGTCCCGCGCCACCAACCGGCCCGGCCGGTCGATCACCACCCGTTCGGTGTTCGAGATCGGCCGCCAGGCCACGCCGAACTGCCTGGCGATCGCCGCCGCCTGTGCGGCCTCCACCACAATGCGCCCACCCGGCGCAGGCCTGGGCCCCAGCACGCGCGATGCCGAAGGACCAGCATCGTCGAACAGATCCGCCAGCCGCACATGCGGCTGCTGCAAGGTCGTGGTGTCCCGCAAGGTGGCCGCGTGGGCGGGTGCGCTGGCGGCAAGCAACCCAAAGGCGAGCGTGATATGGCGCATGGTGTCCTCAACGAAGATTGGTGAGCGTGGACAGCATCTGGTCAGACGTGGTGATTACCCGGCTGTTCATCTCGTAGGCCCGCTGCGCCGTGATCAGATTGGTAATCTCGCTCACCACGTTCACATTGGACGTCTCGATAAATCCCTGCAGCGTGGCACCGAAACCGGGGCTTCCAGGCGTTCCCGTCACGGCAGAGCCGGAGGCCGTGCTGGCCAGAAACAGGTTGTCGCCCTGGGCATCGAGCCCGGCATCGTTGGGAAACACCGCAAGCGTCAGTGTACCCACCAGTGCCGGCGCTGTGGTGCCGTCCAGCTTCGCTTGCACCTCGCCGCTTGCGTTGATCGTCACACTTGTGGCGTTGCTCGGAATGGTGATGCCCGGCTGCACCACATACCCATCGGCGGTGACAACCTCGCCCGCCGGCGACAGCGCAAACGTACCGTCGCGCGTGTAGGCCGTCTCACCCGAAGGCAGCAAAATTTGAAAATACCCGTTGCCGCGAATGGCCATATCGAGGCTATTGGAGGTCTGCTGCAGATTGCCCTGCTCGTTGATGCGATAGATTGCCGCCGTCTTCACGCCCAGACCCACCTGCGCGCCCGACGGCACAACGGTGCCGGTATCGGACGAGTTGGAGCCCACCCTGCGCAGATTCTGATAGATCAGATCCTGAAATTCCGCCCTTCGCCGCTTGAAACCCGTGGTGGTCAGGTTGGCGATGTTGTTCGAAATCACCTCCACATTGGTCTGTTGCGCAAGCATCCCGGTGCCGGCGATATCAAGTGAGCGCATTTGTGTGTTTCCCTATCAGCCGCGACGCTGGGTGATCTTGTCGATGGCGGATTGCTGCCGGTCCGCCTCGGCCTGCACGAACTGGCTGGTAAACTGAAACTCCCGCAGGTCGCTCATCATCCGCGTGATCTCAAGGGTGGGCTGAACGTTGCTTTCTTCCAGCGCGCCCTGGCTGATCTGCGGGCTGGCCACCGCCTTGGTAAGGCTGTCGCTGGCCAGAAGCCGGCCGCCCTCGGTGCGCATGCGGTTCTGATCGTCCGGATTGACCAACCCGATCTGGCCGATCTGGCCGTTCTGGCTGGAAATCGTACCGTTGGCGGCCACCGTAATAACAGTGTCGGCAGCAGCGAGCTGCAGCTTCTTGCCGGTAGTGTCGAGCAGCGGAAAACCAGACGCATCCATGATCGTGCCGTCCGGCCCACGCTCGAAATGGCCGGACCGCGTAAGCCGCGGCCCGCCTGACGCCAACACGGTGAAGAACCCGTCGCCGGCGATCGCAAGATCCAGCGCGTTCGCGGTGTGCACCACGGCACCAGGCTCGCGGCTGCGATACGTTGCGCGGTCCTGGGTGTAAGCAATGACACCGCCGCCAGGCGCGGGCAATGTGGCGGCGGATTGCTTGACCAGCCAGTCGCTGAACATTACGCGCTCGCTGCGAAAGCCAGGCGTTCCAACATTGGCGAGGTTGTTGGCGGTGACGTCCATGCCCCTGGTCTGCGCCACCAGGCGAGAGAGGGCGATCGTTGTGGCGTTTTCCATTGCGTGTGTCCGATGCTGGCCGTGATGCCGGGAGGCATCCTAAAAACCGCTCCCGCACTCCTCGTCGCAACCGACGTGCCACCTCGAAATCCCCGAAAAGTCCGGATTTTTCGTGCCCGTCCTGCCCATACCGGCAGTTTCTGCCGCTCCGCCATCTACACCGGTATCGGCAGTTTCGACCGGGGTAGTCGAAAGAAAGCCACCGTGCGCAAACGTTTCCTTAATCATTTCAGCGCAGCCTGGGGTCGTTGTCGCCATTCGTCCCCCCCCCAGGAGATTCGTCCGTATGAGCAGTGCCGCGCCAGCGATTGATGCCGCGGCCAAGGCTGCGACATCCAAAAAGGGTGGCAAGAAGAAGCTTCTGTTGATGGCAGCGCCATTGCTGTTGATCGCAATCAGCGCCGGGCTGTGGTTCGGCGGAATTCTGCCGCCGCTGCTGGGCATAGGCGGCGCACACGGCGAGGAGCACGCGGAGTTGCACGGCCCGGCCGGCAAGCCCGGAGAATTGAAGCCGGAGGCGGAGGCCAAGGCCAAGGTATCGGTCTTCGTCGACCTTCCCGATCTCGTTGCAAACCTCAACGTCGGCCAGCGCCGCAGCAGCTTCATCAAGCTGAAGGCCAAGCTGGAGATTGCGCGTGCCGAGGATCAACCAGCAATAATGGCCGCGATGCCGCGCCTGCAGGACATGTTCACCACCTATCTGCGGGAAATGCGACCGGAAGAACTGCGCGGCTCCGCCGGCACGTATCGCCTGCGGGAGGAACTCGTTGCCCGCGCAAACATCGCAGTGGCTCCTGCACGTGTCGTCGATGTGCTGTTCAGCGAAATGATCGTCCAATGAGCGGTGCACCGGCTGATCCGTCCGAAATGTCGGACGAAGATCTCGCCGCCTCCTGGGGCGCGGACGTAGCCGCGGACGAAGGCGGCGAGGGCACGCCGGGACAGCCGGCCCGGGTTCTCAATCAGGCCGAGATCGACAGTCTGCTCGGCTTCGATGACGGGCCCACCACTGGCGAGAACCACACAGGGATGCAGAAGATCATCAGCTCCGGCCTGGTGTCCTACGAGCGTCTGCCGATGCTCGAAATCGTCTTCGACCGCCTGGTGCGCATCATGTCCACGTCGCTGCGAAACTTCACCTCCGACAACGTTGAAGTAGGCATCGACACTATCCTATCGCTGCGGTTCGGGGACTATCTGAACTCTATTCCGCTGCCTGCGATGCTAGCCGTCTTCAAGGCGGAGGAATGGGACAATTACGGCCTGATGGTCGTCGACAGCGCCATGATCTATTCGATCGTGGATGTGTTGCTCGGTGGCCGTCGTGGCACTGCCGCGATGCGCATCGAGGGCCGACCTTATACCACGATCGAGCGAACCCTCGTGGAACGGCTGATCCACGTCGTGTTGGCCGACCTCTCGGCCAGTTTCGATCCGCTGTTCCCGGTGACCTTCCGGTTCGAGCGGCTTGAAGTGAACCCAAGATTCGCCACGATCAGCCGGCTGTCGAACGCTGCCGTTCTTGCACGGCTGCGCATCGATATGGAAGATCGTGGTGGCCGCATGGAGCTGATGCTGCCCTATGCCACGCTCGAGCCAGTCCGCGAACTGCTGCTCCAGCAATTCATGGGCGAAAAATTCGGGCGCGATTCGATCTGGGAAACCCATCTGGCCGAGGAGCTGTGGAGCACAGATGTCGATTTGGACGTGGTACTCGACGAACAGGTGATGCGCCTCGCCGATGTCATGGCGCTTCAGCTCGGCAGCCAGATCGTGCTGAACACAACTCCCAACGCGACCGTCTCACTACGCTGCGGCACAACCACATTGTTCGAAGGCCATGTGGGCCGTCGCAAAAGCCGTGTTGCCGTTCGGATCGATACCGTCGTCCTGCGCCAACCGGTGGGCGTTTGATGCAATGGAGGGTCGCCTGATGGAATGGGCGCTCGATCTAATACTGATCGTCCTGCTTGCAGCAACCCTGTTCCACGCCTTGCGGCTGGAACGGGCGCTGGGGGTGCTCAAGCGTGACCGCGGAGCCCTTGAGGAACTTGTGGGTGCGTTCAACGCAAGCGCGCAGATGGCAGAGCAGGGCATCGACCGCCTCCGCAAATCCGCAGATGGCGCAGGCCGCCAGATCACCCTGCAGATCGACGTGGCGAACGGATTGAAGAACGATCTTATTTTTTTGACCGAACGAGGAGAACGGCTCGCCGATCGCATGGAAACGTTGATCCGCTCTGGGCGTCGCGCTGATGCCACAGTGCCGGCTGCTCACGCACCTCTGACACTCGTGACCCAGGCGCAGCAGACCGAGTTGAGTGAAGATGCCCCGGTTCGGCTTCGGAGCCAAGCCGAGCGTGACCTCCTTAAAGCCTTGAAGCAGGCACGCTGACATGCGGTTCAAACTGTCGTCCCAAGCCCTTTCGATGCCCCGGCTGCTGCCCGTCACCATCGCGGTCATGACGGTGCTGCTCGCGATGAAATCAGGTCATCTGATTTTTCCAGCCACGGCCCAAACGGGCCCCTCGCACACCAAGCCAGTGGCCCCTGCCGCAGCGCCTGTGGCCCATAGCACGTCGCCGAGGGCCGAGCACCCTGATCCTTCCGACGCATCTGCCAAAGCGGAACAACTGTCCGTTGCCTCCACGCCCTTGCTTACGCTTCCGAGCGAGCCACCGATTACGCCAAGCGAGCGGGCGCTGCTGACCGACCTACGCCAGCGTCGCATCGCGCTCGACGCGCGAGAGGCAGCCATCGCATCGCGTGAGGTGACCTTCCAGGCTCTGGACAAAAAACTGGGGCTGCGGATGGACGAACTGTCCCACCTGCAGGCCCGGCTGGAAGACCTTGAGCGGCAGCGCAAGGAGCGGGACGAAGGAAGCTGGCGTGGCCTGGTCAAGCTTTATGAAGCCATGAAGCCGCGTGATGCAGCCACGATCTTCAACGAACTGGACCCCGCCGTTCTCATCCCTGTGCTCGACCGCATGAAGGAAGGAAAGGCAGCCCTGATCATGTCGGCGATGCTGCCCGATCGCGCGCGTCAGGTCACGACCGAACTGGCGACCGAAAGGAAGAAGGCGAACAGCGTCGAAAACCCAACGGCCGGCGATCATGCGAAAGGCGCCGGCCGGGCTGGTGGCTGAACAATCATCTGCAGATAACGAAACCTGGAGCGAACGATGATAATCGATAAATCGATGAATATTCTGATTGTGGATGACTACAAGACGATGCTGCGGATCATTCGAAATCTGCTGAAGCAGATCGAATTCAACAATGTCGAGGAAGCCTCGGACGGAACGGAAGCCTTGATGAAGCTTCGGGGTGGCCAGTTCGGCCTGGTGATCAGCGACTGGAACATGCAGCCGATGACCGGTCTGGAATTGCTGCAGGAGGTCCGAGCCGACGCAAGGCTGAAGCAGACGCCGTTCATCATGATCACCGCCGAGAGCAAGGCGGAGAACGTGGTCGCCGCCAGGCAGGCCGGCGTGTCCAACTACATCGTCAAACCCTTCAACGCCGAAACGCTGAAGGAGAAGATCGAGAAGGTGCTCGCCCATGTCTGAGGGGCAGGGGGCGCGGTTGGGCCCGGCGAAGAGCGTACATGCGCGACCGCACGAGATGTTGCAGGACCGATTGCACGCCAGGTCCGCGTCGCCACCGGGACATGACCACGCGGCCGTGGAGGCTGTGGTGCGCGCCGTGTTTTCAACCCTTCATGGCGATCTCACCGGCAACGAGACCAGCCTGTTGGCGGAAGTGGAGGAATTAGGCCGCACGATCGCCGCAGCCAAGGCGGAGATTGCAGCACTGCGCGTCGACGATATCACGGACAGCCACATCCCCTCGGCCACCGATGAACTTGATGCGATCGTCGCCCATACCGCGACTGCCACCAACTGCATTCTTGAAGTCTGCGAAACGCTCGATGCGATTTCAGGCAAGATGGACGGTCCCGACGCAGTGCTGATGATCGATGCCACCAGCAGAATTTACGAGGCCTGCAGCTTTCAGGACATCACGGGCCAGCGGATCAGCAAGGTGGTGATGACGCTGAAGACTATTGACGACAAGATCGCGCATATTCTGGACACCTTCAGCGTGGGGCAAGTTCCGCCGCCGCCAGCTGAGACCAAGAACGATGCAGATCCCGGTGGGCTTCTGAACGGTCCCCAGCTGCCCATGATGGCAATGGGCCAGCCGGAGATCGACAAGCTGCTGGCGAGCTTCGAATGAGGTGGCGCCGCGCGTTCATGCCGACCCGGATCTTCGTAAGATCCGTAGGGCGCGTTGGGACCATGCTCGGCTGGATGGGCTGCGTCGCGCCTGCGGGTGCCGTGGATGTGCCGGTGCCCGTTCGCTACGGGGATCATCCCGGATTTGGCCGGATGGTTTTCGATGCAAACGATGGCGGTTCAATTGCGGTTGATCAGTCGGGTCCGACGGTGACGGTGCATTTGAAGGCGCGTGCTCGGCTCCCGGTCGGGGCGGCGCCTCACAATATCCGCCGTGTCAGGCAAGCCGGAGACGAAGTGACGATCGAGTTGGTGCCGGGCGCACAGATGCGGCGCCTGATCGTCAACAATCACCTCGTCCTCGACGCCCTCGACATGGCGTCCACTCCGGCGCCGAGAAAGGACAAAAATTCCGCTGAGCCGCCCGGCCAGGCTGCCGTCGTTCCACGGAAGGTCACAGCACCGCCCGCATCGGAGAAGGTCCTTAGTGAAACGCCTGATCCTGTGCCGCCGCCCATCGAGACCGCACGGAAGATTGGCGATAACGCCGCTGGTCCGCAAAGTTCCGGCCTCGCCGGCAAACCAGAACATGGGACAATCTTGCCCCTCCCGATTATCACTGCGGCGCCGTCTGCTCTGGCGGTGCTGCCAACGGTGGTGGTCGATCAAGCCGCTCCACCGCCTGGTGAACGCATAGCTGTCACGGCGGGCGGTGCCGCGCTTGTGGCGGAGGCGGATGCAGCGCCTGAAGCGGGGCCGGGCCATATGCTGTCGCTGCCCTTCGCCGCGAATGTGGGAGCGGCCGCATTTCGGCGTGGTGGCGACATGATCATCGTCTTCGATGAACGAAAGCCCATCGATCTCAAAACGCTGAAGGGTGACGCGGTTTTCGGTCGTGCATCGGTCCAGCTGTTGCCTGCTGCCACGATGCTGACGCTGCCGCTCCCAGCCCCGGCGGAGCTTCGCCTGGAGCGGCGCAAGGCCGCCTGGACGGTCACCGCGATCGGTGGCGATGCGATGGCGAGTTCGCTGAAACCGATCCAGCCGGAGCAGAAGGACGATCGCCTTCTGCTGAAGGCCGATCAGCCGGGCCTTGTGATTTCCGTGCCGGATCCAGCGACCGGTGGTGTCCTGCAGGTGGGAACGCAGCGCCTGGCTGGCCAGGGCATCTCGGTGGAGCGGCATACGCCGGATTTTGCCCTTCTCCCCACCTGGCAGGGTGTGGTCGTCGAGACGCTGTCAGACGGCGTTTCCATTTGGCCTTCGGCCAACGGGTTCGTCATTGGCGCGGATGCTGGCGACGCCAGCCTGTCCGCGTCGCAGGCCGATCGTGCCAGCGCGGCCGCGCAGGCTTCCAGCCAGATGAGTAGGATTTTCGATCTGCCGAACCTTGCAACCGATGGTCTTCTGCGGCGCATGCAAAGCGCTATGGTCTCGGCCGCGGCTCTGCCGCCATCGGCACGTGGCCCTGCACGTCGCCTGGTTGCGCAGAGCATGCTGGCGCTGGACATGGGGGCCGAGGCGCAATCGGTTCTGGCGCTTGCCGGCGCGGGTGATGCGCGCGGCGACCAGTCATCATCGGCCCAGGCGCTGTCCGCCGCGGCCAGCCTATTGTCCGGCCGGCTCGCAGAGGCTGACGCTATGGACGATCATCAGCTCGATGGTAGCGACGAGATCGCGTTCTGGCGTGCGCTGAAAACCGCGATGCGCGTTCCCGACAGTGCCGCTGCGGCGGAGGTCTTCGCCAACACAACGCCATTGTTGCTGTCATATCCAGTTGAACTTCAGCATCGCCTCATGCCGCTAGCGGCCGAAGCCATGGCGCAAGGCGGACGGGTCGAGGCGGCGCAGCGCCTGATCGATGCCAACCCCCAGGGGCCGACGTTGGCCCTCGCGCGGGCCTATGTGCAGCAGGCCAAGGGCGACGACCCGGCTCAGGCCATTTCTATGTTCCAGGCATTGGCCCAATCGCCGGACCGACTCGTTCGGCTGCGGGCCGCGCGGGCCGCAGCCGAACTGCGCCTGGCAGCGGGTAAGGTGGATGCCGGCCAAACCGCCGATGTGTTGGGCAAGCTGCTTTTTGCCTGGCGGGGCGACGAGCGCGAGATCGAATTGCGTTTACGGATTTCGCAGCTGTACGCACAAGCCAATCAATGGCGACCGGCGCTGCAGCTTCTGCGGGAAACCGAACAGCTTTGGCCCGAGCGCGGGGCGCCGTTGCAGGCGCGGCTGCGCGAAACCTTTACTGCGTCTCTCACGCCCACGTCGCAGGCGCAGGTCAGGCCGTTCGACCTTGTGGCGATGGCCGAGGAAAACGTCGATCTGATGCCGGATGGCGAGGCGGGTATGCGTTTGGCCGAACGCGTGACCGATGCGCTGGCGGAACTGGATCTGCCGGGGCGCGCCGTGCCGTATCTGGAGAAAATCACGGGAACGGCGCCAAAGGGCGTTGCGCGCGCGAGTTTCGGTAGGCGGCTGGCGCAGTTTCGGCTCCAGCAGGGCGATCACGCCGGGGCACTTGCTGCCCTGAAGTCCAGCGCTGCCGACACTCTTCCACCGGAATTGCTGGAAAGCCGGACGATGATCTTTGCCGCGTCGGTGGCACAACTCGGTGATCTGCCAAGTGCCGCCAATGCCTTGCACGAGCTGGACACGTCGTCAGGCGATCATCTGCTTGCCGATCTGGCCGAAGGTGCGCAGAACTGGCCGGAGGCAGTGTCGGCGATGCGTCGGGTGGTTTCTCGCGATGTCCCCGCCGGCGGACCCACTACAATCGCCCACAGCGAAACGTTGCTGCGATTTGCGAGTGCGGCTTCGGTTGCAGGAGATGCCGCTGCATTGGCTGAATTGCGGCTACGCGACCTGTCGTCGCTGCCGGACGGAAAGGCCTCGGATCTGCTGAAGATCATGCTTACGCAGCCGGTGGCCAATGCCTCGGACCTCCCGCGCGCGGCGCGTGAGATGGCGTTGGCACGCTCGGTTCCGACGGCTTGGCCCGCTACGGCGCCGAGATAGCGATGCATCGTGGGGCTGAGGCCACTTCGCCAGGCAAAACGATCGATCTGGCATGAGGTATGCAAAAAAGGACTTCTTGGAGCGTCTTTTATGCTTGCGTTGCGGTGCTCCCTTCTTCATGTTTCGCGGCCTTGGCCCCAGGGGGCCCGCCCAACCGGGGCGGTGCCCAACAGGCTATCTGCTGGTTGGATAGGGTTTGTGCCATGAACGCACTCTCGCCACTGGGGATGGTCTCGGATTTCCCGAGCGATAACCAGGTTTCTGTTGTTCCCGTCATCGTTGAAGACGGCGGGCAAAAGGATTATTTCGTCGAACGGGACGGGATGAAATTTGCCGGCACGCATTTGCTCGTGGATCTTTGGGGGGCCACCAATCTCGGGGATCCAGCACATATCGACGCGGCGTTGCGTGAGGCTGCCATCGTGGCCGGGGCCACGATTCTGCATAGCCATTTCCATCACTTCTCGCCCAATGGCGGCGTGTCGGGCGTACTCGTGCTGGCCGAGAGCCACATCTCGATCCACACTTGGCCCGAGAAGGACTTTGCGGCGATTGATCTGTTTATGTGCGGTGCATGTGATCCGAACAAATCCATTCC
>JAYTHH010000534.1:0-2295 GCA_043732745.1 Rhodospirillales bacterium | reverse complement strand
CGCGCTCCAGGTTGCGGATCTGGCTGGGCGAGAGCTCGTGATCGACAATGACGAACTCCGGCTTGCGGGCAGCATCCGCCTCGGACTCGGAGACCGCCGGGCTATCCCCTACCCCTTCGAACCGAAGCCGTGCCTTGGATTTCGGCGGTGGCGCCATCGAGCCGACCACACCAGTGCCGCCGGTCAATGCCGCCAGTTCCGCCAGCTTGCCACTGCCCAGCAGCAACCCGGCGCCGGTGCCCTCGCGCTTTTGCGAGATCGTGCCAACCACCTCATAGCCAAGCGTCTTCACCAGCCGCCCCAACTCCTCAAGGCTGGCTTCGTGCGCGACATCAGTGACATCAGGCGTCTGGATGCCGACAAGGACGGCCAGCGGGATCGGGGGTTTGGTTTCCATAAAACGCTATGTAGCACAGTCTCCCAAAGTCGCCCGTTCGGCCTGCACCTGCACCTGCGCCGCGATATACCCGTCGCAGTACCTAAAGGCCTTGCGGATGCAGCGCGACATGAATGACAGCCTGCCGCCGCGGACGAGATCTTCAGCCAGCTCCCGCCACTCAGGGCACGAGCACTGCTGCACCCTCGAAGCGTCCTGCGCGCAGGTCGGCAAGTGCGGTGTTCGCCTGCTCCATCGGGTAGGTCGTCGTCTTGACGACGATGCCCATCTTTGGGACTTGACCGAGGAAATCGAGCCCGTCCTGCCGAGTGAGGTTGGCCACGGAGACCAGTTGCCGTTCCTCCCACAGGATTTCGTATGGGAAACTTGGAATGTCGCTCATGTGGATACCGGCGCAGACCACGCGTCCACCCTTGCGCACCGCCCTCAGGGCCAGCGGCACGAGATCACCGACAAATGCGTAGATGATCGCCGCATCCAAACGTTCCGGCGGCGCCTCGTCAGAGCCGCCAGCCCAGATGGCGCCAAAGCTTTTCGCAAACTCCTGTTTGGCCGTGTCACCAGGCCGCGTAAAGGCGAAGACCTCCCTTCCCTGCCACTTGGCGACCTGCGCCACGATATGGCCGGCTGCGCCAAATCCATAGAGCCCGATCTTTTTGCCCTCGCCGGCGATCACCAGCGAACGCCAGCCGATCAGGCCCGCGCATAGCAGCGGAGCCAGCGATACGTCGCTGCCGGTCTCGCCCAGAGGAAAGGCGAAGCGCGCATCGGCGATGGTCGCGGTCGCGAATCCACCGTCGCGCGTGTAGCCGGTGAACAGCGGTGCATCACAGAGGTTCTCGCGCTTTTCCCTGCAATAGGGGCATACGCCGCACGTATGCCCGAGCCAGGGGATACCGACGCGCTGGCCCAGCTTGAGGTCCGTGACCCCCGAACCAAGCTCGTCGATCCGGCCGACAATCTCGTGGCCGGGAATGATCGGCGATTTCGGGTTGGGTAGCTCACCATCCAGCACATGCAGGTCGGTGCGGCAGACGCCGCAGGCCAGCACCTTCACCCGGATCTGCCCCGGTCCCGGATGGCGATCCGGCAGTTCTGTCCAAACCAGCTTCGTCTTTGGTTTGCTCAGCACCATCGCCTTCATCGTGATGTTCCCGTGGTATCAAAAGATGGTTTGAGCCTCTGCAGCACGGCTGGGAGCGCGTCAGGCAGATCCTGCGCGACAAGCCCCAGGCCAAATTGAGCGGCGGCAGCGCCATGAAGCCAAACCGCCGCCGCCGCGGCCTCGAAGGGCGCCATGCCCTGTGCCAACAACCCCGCCACAAAGCCGGTAAGGACATCGCCGGTGCCGCCTGTCGCAAGCTGAGGGGGTGCATTGGCGTTAATGATCGCGCGGCCGTCAGGTGCCGCGATCACTGTGTCGGGCCCCTTCAGGATAACCACGGCGCCGCACCGCCGGGCCGCTTTTCGCGTGCGGTGCAGCTTGTCGCCATCGACGTGAAACAGGCGCGCGAACTCGCCTGCATGCGGCGTCAGCACGCAGGGGCCCTTGATCGCGCTGAAAAGCTGTTCCGGTGCTTCGGCAAAGGCCGTGAGGGCGTCGGCGTCAAGCACCACGGCGCGCTTTGTGGCCAGCGCCGCCAGGACGTAGGCGCGGGTCGATGCATCGACTCCAGCCCCTGGACCGATCGCGATCACGTTGCGGCGGATGTCGGCGAGCATGGCGGCGAAATCCGCCGGGCCATCGAAGCTGCGAACGATGGCGTTCATCAGGGATGAGGCATAGATGCTCCAGACCTTGGCGGGTGCGGCGACCGTGACCATGCCGGCGCCGGCGCGCGATGCCGCCAGGGCGGTCATGCGGCTGGCGCCGGTGATGGCTTCGCCGCCCAGGACAA
>JAYTHH010000533.1:0-7843 GCA_043732745.1 Rhodospirillales bacterium | reverse complement strand
GCTACCTGGTCTCCAACGCCATCATCCTGCCGATTTCCGGCTGGCTGGCCAACGTGATCGGTCGCAAGCGATTCTACATGGGCTGCGTGGCGCTGTTCACCTTTTCCTCGGTCATGTGCGGGCTGTCGACTTCGCTGGGGATGATACTGTTCTTCCGGGTGCTGCAGGGCGTGGGCGGCGGCGGTCTGGCGCCGGTCGAACAGTCGATCTTCGCCGACACCTTTCCGCCAGCAAAACGCGCCATCGCCTTCGCGGTCTATGGTTTCACCATCGTCACGGCACCTGCCATCGGCCCGGTGCTGGGCGGGCTTATCACCGACAACTTCTCGTGGCACTGGGTGTTCTTCATCAATCTGCCGGTGGGCCTGCTGTCGCTGGTGCTGGTGTCGATCTTCGTCTCAGACAGCGAAACGACGAAAAAGGACCGTCGCGCGTTGCTCGATCGCGGGCTGAAGATCGACTATGTCGGCTTCCTGCTCGTGGCGCTGGGGTTCGGCACTTTGCAGATCGTGCTCGACCGGTTCGCGCGTGATGACGGGTTCAGCTCGCCGTTCATCCTGTGGCTCACGGTGACCTGTGTGGTGTCGCTGATCACGCTGGTGATCTGGGAACTGACAAATCAGCAGCCGGTGATGAATCTGCGTCTTTTAAAGAACCGCGGCTTTGCGATCAGCAACGTTGTCATGTTCTTCTTCGGCTTCATTATCATCTCGACCACCCAGCTCATGCCGCAGTTGACGCAGGAGCTGATGGGCTATGACGCGACGACCGCGGGCCTGACATTGGGCGTGGGCGGCATCATCACGCTGTTCATCATGCCACTTTCGGGCGTGCTGACCGGCAAGATACAGCCGCGATACCTGGTCTTCGTGGCGCTGCTCGGCATCGCCTATGCGTTGCACTACGCCTCCGGCCTCAACCTCAACGCCTCGTTTGACTATTTCTCGTTTTCGCGCTCGCTGATGGTCATGTGGCTGCCGCTCATCTTCATACCGCTTGCGGCAGTGCAGTTCATCGGTGTGCCGCCGGACAAGAACAACGACGCATCGGCCTTGCTGAACCTGATGCGCAATATTGGCGGCAGCGTGGGGGTGTCGGTGGCCACCACGCAACTGGCCTGGCGCTCTCAGTTCCATCATGCCCGCTTGGCCGAGCATATAACGGCGGCCAACGCACCCCAGACCGCATCGGGGCTGGCGTCGCTGGGCCACCGGCTGGTCGTCCAGGCCGGCATTCTCAGTTACCTCGACGTGTTCACCATTCTCAGCGTGGTGGCGCTGCTCATCTCCCCGCTCGCGTTGTTCTTACCCAAGACGCCCAAGGGCGCATCAGCAGGGGCGCACTGATGCGCAGAGTTTTTCTGGCTGTGGTGCTCGCGGCCCCCGGCTGCTCCATGGGACCCAATTTTTCTTCGATGGTGCCGGACCTGCCGGACAGCTGGACCGGAAGGACCACAGCGGCTTCAGCCGCAGCGCGCAGCCGCCCGGTGCCGGAGCCGGTCGATCCGCAATGGTGGTCGGTGTTCGGCGACCCGATGCTGACCTCGCTCGCCGGCCGCGTGGCGAAGGAGAACCTGGACGTGGAGGTGGCCGCGATCCGTCTGGCGGAAAGCCGAACGCAGCGTGGCGTTGCGGCGTCGGCGTTGTTCCCATCCGTGAACGGCAATGCGTCCTACACGCGCGAGCAGCAGAGTGCCAAGGGCGCCAGCTCCTTGTTCGGCGGCGGGTCTTCGGGCACGCGATCGAATCGCCTGGGCGGGAGGACCGGTGGCGTGCTAAGCCAGGGCGCCAGCAAGATCAACGATCCGTTCGACCTGTTCCAGTATGGCGCCGATGCGTCGTGGGAGCTGGACCTGTGGGGCCGCGTGCGGCGTTCGGTGGAAAGTGCGAATGCGGCGGTGACGCAATCCGCCGAGACACAGCGCGACGTGCTGGTGTCGATGGTGGCGGAGCTGGCGCGCGACTACGTCAATCTGCGCGGCGTGCAGGACAGCCTGCGTATCACCCGCGAAAATCTCGGCACCGCGCGTGAGACAGCGCAACTGTCGCGCATTCGGAGCCAGGGTGGTCTTGCCACCGATCTCGACGTGACCTCCGCCGATGCACAGGTGGCGCAGACAGAGTCGGAATTGCCGCCGCTGGAGCAGCAGGAAGCGGCGATGATCAACGCTATCGGGTTCCTTCTCGGCCAGCCGCCGGGCGCGATGGCGGAATTGCACACCGCCCAGCCGCCGCCGCTGGCGCCAGTGCGGGTGCCGGTCGGACTGCCCTCAGAGCTGGCGCGCCGCCGGCCGGATATCCGTGAGGCGGATGCGAAACTGCACGGTGCCACCGCAGATATTGGCACCGCCGAGGCCGATTTCTATCCGCGCGTGACGCTGTCGGGCAGTTTCGCGTTTCAGGCGCTGCAGTTCAAAAACCTCGGCGACTTCGCGTCACGAACCTACGGTCTCGGCCCCAGTATCTCGGTGCCGATTTTCGAAGGCGGAAAATTACGCAGCACGCTGGAACTTCGAAAATTGCAGCAGCGCGAGGCGGCGGTGAGCTTCCGGCGCACGGTACTGCAGGCCTGGCGCGAGATCGACGATGCGATGCAGGCCTATAATGCCGAACAGCGTCGCGGTGAGCGGATCGCGGTGCAGGTTTCCAGCTCACAACGCACGCTTAGCCTCGCGCGCTCGCGCTATACCCAGGGTCTTTCCGACTATCTCGAGGTGTTGACCGCGCAGCGCAATCTGCTGCAGGCGCAGAGCAACCTGGCGAGCAGCAAAGCGACCACAAACGCCAATCTGGTGACGCTCTACCGCGCGCTCGGCGGCGGCTGGGAGCAGGCGCTGCCGGTGAAGGTTGCTGCTCGGTAGAGCATCATCCGACCGGTCACCGCGCCCAGGGGCCGTACCGACGAATAGCTGCAGCGAGCGGTCATGATAGAAGCGCCGTGTGCGCGGCGGTGCCGCTGCCATCGATAACTCAGCGATTTTCATACGCCCTGTCCCGGACTCTTTTGGTCCGTTGTTCAGTTCTGAAGCAAATCGCCCAGCAGCTTCTTCGCAGGGGCGTAGATGTCATCGAACGCCAGCGCTCGCGGCAACAGGGCCTGCTGGTCGCAGAACCGCAGCAGCATTTCGAGCGGCCCGCGATGCGCCTCGATGCCGATGGCGGCGAAATCGACGCCGTTCTTCGGCGCCGGCTTCGCACGGACCACGCAGCGCCAGAACGCGCGGATCGCCTCCGGATCGGCCTCGGCCACATCCGTGCGCACCACCATCACGTGGTTGGTGGGGACGACATGGTATTTGGCGTACCAGGCAGCGCTGGCCTCGACAGGATTGGGGACTATCGGCACCAGATCAGGGTCGTCAGGCAGGTCGCTGCCGAGGATCGCGGCGTCGATATCGCCGGCGCGGAGCATGTCGAGGAGCGCGCGGTCCGTGTCGACCTGGTGCACCCAAGGTGGGTTGCGGTATTCCGCCAGATGCGCGCCTTCCTGTGTCACCCAGTCGATGGACGACGCTGCAACGCCGTATTCGTTCTCCAGAATGCCACGCACCCACACGCCGGTGGTCTGCGTGTAGGCCCGCACCGCCACTTTGCGGCTTATGAGTTCGCGCGGTTTGATCGGATGGTCGGACGCACGCGTGATCAGGCAGCCATGCTGAAAGCGCGCCGCGAGGGTCACGGGCAGCAGCATCAGTTTCTTGTCATAGGCCAGCGCCTGCAACGCGGTGATGACGGCCATTTCGCTGACATCGAAGCGCAACTCGCGCGCCATCGGCGCAAAGGCGCGGTGGATCGGTTCGATATCGACGAAATCGAGCTCGAACAGAGTTTCATTTGCTTGCTCGCGGGCCAGACCCGCCCGCCAGGCCTTAAAGCCGATGGCGGCGGCCAGTCTATGTTTGGTGGAATTTGTCATCGGATCCGTCCGCCTTTCCTGCCAGCGCCGGATAAAGCCTTCGTGCGGTGCCGGCGAAGATCGCCGCACGATCCGTCTCGCTCAGGCATACCAGGGGAGCTTTGGCGGCTTTGACCAAAGCCGATATAGGACCGTAATGAGCCGGGAAGTCGGAGCTCTTCCCGGCCGATTACTCGACGGTGCAGCTGGTCAGTTTCACATAATGGTTCGGATGGTCGGCGAGGTCAAAAAGCCAACGCGCCGCACCATAGGGTGGGACGCCTGCAAGCGACACGTGGGCGAACTGGTCCAGTACCATCGGCGCCGAGGCGGACAGCGAGGACGCAACGCGCCTGCTGCGCGGGCTCACCGATATCTGTGTCTACACACTGGCGGCCTGCGCTTAGATCATACCGGCTGACTTAGCAAGGTTTCGCCGGATGTTGAGTTGGTCTTTTTCAACCGCAGGCTAAGGAATTATTCGGCCAATCGGAATCAGCCAATCAGATAAAGATCCTCGCTACTATCGATCGGAAAAAGCTCTGGGCGCTGGGATCAGTCCTCGGACAGGCTGAAGATCAACACCATCAGCGCGAAGATGAAGGCCAGCAACGGCATGTCTACGAGGAAGATGCCGACCGCCATGATCAGCAGGATGCCGACGGCGCCGTAGATGCGCTTTCGTAAAATTCCCATTGCTGAAACTCCTTTCGGTGCGGGCCGCTTTGTCATCGACATGTTCTTAACGCGCCCGAACTGAAATGGTGCCCGGGGACGGAGTCGAACCGCCGACACTGCGATTTTCAGTCGCATGCTCTACCAACTGAGCTACCCGGGCGCCGTGATCGCCATTATTCGGCGCGGCACGTGTTGGAGGCGGGTGGATAGCCCACTGGGGCCTGTTGATCAACCCACTGAATTGTCATCATCGGCCGCAGATGGATCGAGCGCGCTGGCGGGAATGCGATATCCCTCTGTGAACCAGCGGCCGAGATCGACGTCTGCGCAGCGTTGCGAGCAGAACGGGTAGAATTTCGCGATCGTGGGGCGGCGGCAGATCGCGCAGGGGATGGGGTGGCTTTCGGAGGTCTTGGGGTCAGTCACGAATCGTGCTCTCCAGAACCCAGGCATCTTCTCGCAGGGTGCGGTCATCGATCAGCATCAGGGGACGGCCGGCGCGTTGCGCAAGGGCTGCAAGTGCCGCGCTGTCCTTCCGCAGCGCGGTGATCACATCCCGGTTGCAGCGGAGCACCGGGGCATAGTGCGGCGTGGCCGCGATCTCGCGCGACAAGGCGCGCAGCGCTGCAAGGCCGGCGGCGTGGGGACCGGCCATCAGCTCGTGCAGTGCAGGATGGAGTCGCGGCCGCAGAATCTCGGCCAAGCCAAGCGCGGAGAAGCCAAGGAATTTTGGCGTCAGGCGGTCCTTCGCCAGGGCGTTGATAAAATCCGGGGCCAGGGCCAGGCGGGTGCGCGGCGTCATGCCGGCGAGATCTACCACGATGGCGCCGGACAGGTTGCGCAGTCGGATCTGACGGCAAAGCTCCGGAATGAGCCCGCGGTTGGCGTCGTGCTGGGCGGATCTTTTGTCGCGGCGTTGGGCGGTCTGGCCGCCGAGATCGACGTCGATGGCCACCAAAGCCGGCGTGGGGTGCACGCTCATGCGTGCACCGCCGCCGAGCTCGACCTGTGGATCGGCGAGGTCGGCCACCGCCTGCTCAATTTCGTCGTCGAAGGCGCGCGGCACGATAGTGAAGGTGCCCTTGATATCGCTGGCGCGGCCTGCGTCGTCGATGTGCAGTTTCGCATCGGGATACAGCGCCAGCATGCGCGCCAACGCATCGGGGCCGCGTTCGAGCAAAACGGGGGCGCCATCTCCCACCATGGCTTCTTGCGCGGGCGTCAGGCGGGCGGACAGCCGCGGGCCCTTGCCACCCTGCGGGGCGCGGGTGACGCGCACGCCCAGGATGGTGCCGACACCCAGCGACTTATGCGCGCCCATTTCGTTGTCGGGCAGAAAGCCCTCGGTGTCATCAAGCGCCACGAAGGCACCCGCCATCGCCGGCACGCGGGCGATCACCCGGCCGCGATGCAGGTCTGCGACGTCGCCGGGGCCGCCAGGGCGGGACAGCGCGTAGTCCAGCAGCCGCCCGTCCCACAGCGCCACGCGCAGCTCGCCGGGACTGACGCTGGCGCGCAGCTCGGTCCAAAGCTGCGTCATGTCATGGCTGCGTCATGTCAGGGCAGCGGGAAGCCGAGGCCGCGCAGCAATTGGGCGGTCTCAAACAGCGGCAGGCCTACCACGGCGGAATAGCTGCCGGACAGCGCCCTGATATGCGCAGCGGCGTGGCCCTGGACGGCATAACCGCCGGCCTTGCCCTCCCATTCGCAAGTTTTGAGATAGGCGTCGATCTGCGCGGGCGCCAGGCGCGCGAAGGTGACGGCCGATTCGCACACACGTTCGGCCTGACAACCATCCGGCGCCCGCACCACCACGCAGGTCAGCACGCGGTGTCTGCGGCCGGACAGCAGGTCGAGGCATTTGCGGGCCTCGGCCTCGGTCACAGTCTTCGGCAGCACGCGCCGACCGGCCGCCACCACCGTGTCGGCAGCGATCACGAACGCGTCCGGGGCGTGCACGGCGGCACATTTCCCGCGCGCCATGCGCTCGGCGTACAGTCGCGGATTTTCGTCCCGCAGGGGCGTTTCGTCGATGTCGGCGGGGAGGATTTCGCTGGGGATGAGGCCAATCTGGGCCAGCAAGGCGAGGCGGCGCGGGCTGGCCGAGGCCAGCACGAGGCGCGGCTGCTGCGTTACTTGAATCGGAACGTGATCCGGCCCTTGCTAAGATCGTAGGGCGTCATTTCAACGTTGACGCGGTCACCGGCGAGGACGCGTATGCGGTTCTTACGCATCTTGCCGCTGGTATGGGCGAGGATGGAGTGTTCGTTGTCCAGCTTCACACGAAACATGGCGTTGGGGAGCAACTCCATGACCATGCCGCTGAATTCGATCATATCTTCTTTTGACATCTAGCCTCTTTGACCTGTGTTGGTTTCCTGCGGAACATGAGTGTGCGAAGCTGTCACGTCAAGCAAACTGCTCATGGATTGGGCGGATTGCCGAGCCTTATTGCCACACTTCGGGCATGCGCCTGTAGGCCCTCCGCCTCGGCGAGGACCACCGCGGATGGACCGACGCGGTCCAACGCCGCGCTGCCGCCGCTGATCCAGGTGGTGCGCTTGAGGAAATCATACACCGATAGTCCCGATGCGAAGCGGGCGGTGCGGCCAGTGGGAAGAACGTGGTTGGGGCCACCCACGTAGTCGCCGACGGCTTCGGGGCAATAGCGGCCCAGGAAGGCGGCGCCAGCGTGGCGGATGGTGGCGAACAGGGCTTCAGGATCTTCGGTCATGATCTGCAGGTGTTCGGGCGCGATGCGGTTGGTGAGGCCCGCGGCTTCGATCCAGTCGCGAACCACGATGACACAGCCATGGTCTCGCCAGCTTGTGCCGGCGATGACGGCGCGGGGCAGGGTGGGAATTTCGGCCTCGATGGCGCGGGCAACTGCTTGGCCAAATGCGGCGGAGTCGGTGATCAGCACGGCCTGGGCGAGCTCGTCGTGCTCGGCCTGGGCCAGCAGGTCGATCGCCACGTGGCGTGGATCGTTTGCGGCATCCGCGAGAATGAGCACTTCGGACGGGCCGGCGATGCTGTCGATGCCGACGCGTCCAAAAACCTGGCGTTTGGCTTCGGCGACATAGGCGTTGCCTGGGCCGACGATACGATCGACCGGAGCGATGGTGGCGGTGCCGTAGGCGAGTGCCGCCACGGCCTGGGCGCCGCCGACCCGGTAGATTTCGGACACGCCAGCGCGGCGGGCCGCGGCGAGAACGAGATTGTTCATCACGCCATCTGGCGTCGGCACCACCATTGCGATGCGGGCCACGCC
>JAYTHH010000532.1:0-2297 GCA_043732745.1 Rhodospirillales bacterium | reverse complement strand
CGCCCATCTCGCAGGCCACGCCCAGAACCTGCACGAACAGCGCCTCGATCTGCTTCAGGAAGCGTCGACGGAACGTGGCGATCGTGTCGTGGTCTGGATGCTCATTGGCGGCAATGAAGCGAAACGCCACCGAGTCATAGGTCGCCCGCTCCAACTTGCGGCTGGAAAAAACCCCGGTCGCATAGCCATAGATCAGCAGGCCAAGCAGCAGTTGCGGGTGATAGGACGCCTCACCAGACCCGCGATAGCTGCCGGTCATCGCCCGCAAGTCCAGACCCGCGACCACGTCCACCACAAACCGCGCCAGATGCCGCTGCGGCAGCCACTCGTCCACCGATGGCGGCATCAGGAACCCTGTGTCACGGTCGATCAGACGGAAGTTTCTCATCAGGTAGGTCTCCGAAGCGTGGACGCTCGATCTGTCAATCCTACCGTACGCCACCGCGTCGCGTTAACTCCGACAGGCTGCTAGCCGCCATTAGGTCACCCGCCGGCGCCGAGCCCATCCCCGATCGCCGCCAGCATTTCGTAAGACCGCAGCCGGGCAGCCTGATCAAATATCGCTGCCACCACCATCAACTCATCCGCCCCGGTCTGCTCGACAAACCGCGACAGGCCCGCTTGCACCGTCTGGGCCGATCCCACAAACGAACAGCCAAGCATGTTCATCACCTACGCCTTTTCACCCGGCGTCCAAAACGCCTCGATATCGTCGATCGGTGGCGGCATCTTGCCGCGGGCGTTGCGAAACATCTGCGTAAAGCTCTGCTGCATCGACGTGAACAACCGCCGCGCCTCGGCATCGGTCTCAGCCACAATCACATTGACCCCCACCATCGCGTGTGGTCGCGGCTGTTGAGCCGATGGCTTGAACCCGGCCCGATACACCCCCAGCGCCTGCAGCAGAGCATCCGGTGCGAAATGCGAGGCAAACGCATAGGGAAGCCCCAAGGCCGCGGCCAATTGCGCGCCGAACAGGCTGGAGCCCAGAATCCAGATCGGCACCTGCAGCCCGGTGCCTGGAACCGCCTGGATCGTCTGCCCAGGCTGCAACGGGCCAAGCAGCGCCTGAAGCTCCAGCACGTCCTGCGGAAACCGCTCGCTGCTGGAGGGGTCGCGGCGCAAAGCCCGCAGCGTGCGCTGGTCCGTGCCAGGCGCCCGCCCCACACCAAGGTCGATCCTGTCGGGATACAGCGAGGCCAGCGTGCCGAACTGCTCGGCGATCACCAGCGGCGAATGGTTCGGCAGCATGATGCCGCCGGCTCCCACGCGAATGGTGTTGGTGCCATCAGCGACATACCCGATCGCAACAGCAGTGGCGGCACTGGCGATACCCACCATATTGTGATGCTCCGCCAGCCAATAGCGCTGATAGCCCCAGCGCTCGACATGCTGCGCCAGCTCGCGGGCGTGATGCAGCGCATCCGCCGGCGTGCCGCCCTGTGGCACCGGGGCAAGATCGAGAACGGAAAGTCTGGGCATACGAATCTCCAAAACGCGCAAGGACCAGCGCGTTCATATACCCCACTCAGCCGATCAACGTTCCCCCACCGCCGCAAACCGAAGCACCGTCCACGACGCCGGCGGCAGAGTCGCGGTAATATGGGCGCCGTCAAGCACCACCCCCTCCAGGCTGCGCGGGGCGATACGGTTGGGTTCTGACTTGGAGTTCACCGCCTTCAAATCATCGTCATGCATCGTGACAGCCTCCACGAGCGCCAGCCCGACAAAGCTGCGCGCCTCCACGCTCAGTTGCATCGGCCCCACCAGATCGCGATTCAACGCAAACAACGTGAGCCCGCCATCCCCATTATGCACGGCGCAGAGCTTCAGATACGGCACCCCCTTCATCGGCGTGCGATATTCGTCGTCCATCCCGGCCGGATCGAAATATTCGGTGTCATAGCTGTCGCAGGTGATCTTCGTGCGCAGCACCTCACCCTGGCCAAAATTGCTGAAATGCTTGAACGGCCAAAAGATCGTCTGGCGCCAGGCGGCCCCGCCGGTCTCGGTCATGATCGGCCCAATCACGTTGACCAATTGCGCCAGGCACGCGCAACGCACCCGATCAGCGTGATTGAGCAGCGAGATCACCGCACCGCCAAACGCCAAAGCGTCCTGCATGTCGTAAATCTCCTCCAGAATCGGCGGCGCCACCGGCCAGCCCGGCAGTATCCGCGCCTCCCGCGGCCGCCGCGTCCGATACCACACGTTCCACTCGTCAAAGCTCAGCATGATCCGCTTGCTCGAACGCTTGCGCGCCGCCACCGCATCGGCGATCGCCACCACCTCCTCGA
>JAYTHH010000531.1:0-2304 GCA_043732745.1 Rhodospirillales bacterium | reverse complement strand
ACTTGCCATCCCATCAGGCGCTGCAACAGGTTGTGCAGCGGCACCGCCTCGCCCAGGTCGGCGCCGCGGGTTACCAAAGTGACACCTTGCACGGCGTCGTCATGGGTGACGCAAAGATGATAGCTCCCCGGCGTGTCGCGCCGCCCGATCACGACATCGCCTGAATGGCGCGGGTCGGCTCCGATCTGGCCCAGGCTGGCCCACGCTGCCGCGACATCGAGCCGCCAGGCGTGTTTGTCGCCGGCGCGGGCGGCACGCTGGGCGGCGGTCAGGTGACGACAGGTACCGGGATAGATGGCGCCGTCCGCGCCGTGTGGCGCGGACGCGCTTGCGGCGATATCGGCCCGGCTGCAGAAGCAGGGATAGACGAGGCCTCGCCTGGCCAAATCGGCGATGCCCGAGTCGTATTCGGCGAGGTGTTCGGTTTGGATGCGGATATCGCCGTCCCAGTCCAGCCCAAGCCAGGTTAGATCCTCGATAATTCCGGCGGTGTATTCGGGCCGGCAGCGCTGGGTGTCGATGTCCTCGATTCGCAGCAGGAAGCTGCCGCCGGATGCGCGGGCGATGGTCCAGGCGAACAGGGCAGAGTGGGCGCTGCCAAGATGCAGTTGGCCGGTCGGGCTCGGCGCGAAGCGGGTCACGATCTTCATGCGTTCAGGCTAGAACGATAACGGTCAAGGAGAAACACGATGGAAGACGCGATGCGCTGGGGCCCCGCCGAGGGCAGAGCGGAGCAGCTTGTGGTCCTTTTGCACGGGTTGGGCGCTGACGGCGCCGATGTGATCGACTTGGCGCCGACTTGGGCGCAGGCACTGCCGCACGCCGCCTTCGTGGCGCCGCATGCGCCGGAGCCGTATGCCGAAGCAGGTTTCGGCCGCCAGTGGTTCGCCCTGTGGGACCGCAGCGACGCCGCCCGCGCTGATGGCGCCGATGTGGCGCGTGCCTGGCTTGACCGGTTCATCGATGCCGAGCTGCTGCGCCTCGATATTACCGACTATGCCATCATGGGGTTCAGCCAGGGCGCGATGATGGCGCTGCATGTTGGCCTGCGCCGCACAATCCCGCCGCGGGCGATCCTGGCCTTCAGCGGCGCGCTGCTGGCGCCGGAGCGGTTGGCAGAGTCGCAGAACCGCGCGCCGGTGCTGCTGGTGCATGGCGAGGCCGACGAGGTGGTTCCAGCCGACCTGTCACGCGCGGCGGCAGCTTCACTGAACGCGCACGACATTCCCGTGCAGGCGATGTTCTGCCCGGGCCTTGGCCACGGGATCGATGAAGCCGGTATCTCCGCCGGCGCCATCGCGCTGCAACGCGGGTTCAACACTTGATGACGCAACCGTGAAATCGCGGATGGCTAACTTGCGAGTGCCCCATCAAGATGCGATATACCGTTCAGTTGATGGCGGCGCTCCAAGATCTTTGGTTGGCTGACTGAAAGCACCATTGCATCTTGTGTCCCGCCCGCAAGGGAGTGGCTTTTGCCCGACGGCGGACAGCATTTTCCAGCACTTGTTCTGAATGCGGATTTTCGTCCTCTCTCCTATTTTCCGCTGTCCGTGTGGTCGTGGCAGGATGCTGTGAAAGCGGTGTTCCTCGACCGCGTCTCAGTTCTGAACGAATACGAGACCGAGGTGCATTCGCCCTCGATGTCGATGCGGCTGCCCAGTGTGATCGCTCTGAAGGACTATGTCCCCGCCGCCCGCAAGCCAGCGTTCACGCGGTTCAACGTTTTTCTTCGAGACGCCTTCGAATGCCAGTACTGTGGTGGGCGCGAGCCGGCGCCAAACCTCACCTTCGACCATGTGATCCCACGATCCCGCGGCGGGCGAACCACGTGGGAGAACGTCGTCACCGCCTGCGGCCCGTGCAATCTGCGCAAGGGATCGGCGTTGCCGCGCGAATGTCGGATGCATCCGCGCAAGCCGGCACAGCAGCCGAGCACGTGGGAGTTGCAGGATAACGGGCGGGCGTTCCCACCAAACTTTCTACATGAGAGCTGGCGGGATTATCTTTATTGGGATACCGAATTGGAGTCTTGAGATGCGCGGATGTGGTGGGCTTTGTCTACCACCCAAGGGATCATCAGACCCGTTCGGATATCTCGATCGCGGCCTTGCAGCCGACCTTGATTACCCGGGTTAGCAACCGATAGCCGAATGCCTGTTCAGCACCGTGGTCCAGCCCGATGTCGCGATGTTCTAGCTCCTCGGCGCGGAAGATCTCGATGATGTCGCGCAATGGCGCCTCGTCATCGCCAAGTCGGGCCGATTGGGCGGCGTAATGCGCGTCGATCGTCTCCTCGACCGC